>DATEQL010000807.1:0-4239 GCA_035272665.1 Allostellaceae bacterium | reverse complement strand
CGCTCCCGAATGGGCTCAACATCGATCACCACCACAACATATGGTATGAAGAGACGGTTGTAAAACCATATTTCATTCTCTCAAAAGTCGATTCGTTTATTTTCTGACACATCCTAACGGTGACTTGGAGGCGATATTTGTCCTGAAGCGGCCTCAGCCGGCGTTGATAGCCTTACTCGCTTCGGGCTACTCGCCGGTCTACCCCTGCCACGTGTCGCCGCGCGACATGCGCAGCCACCCGATCGGCACCGGCCCCTTCAAATTCGTTGAGTTCAAGCCGAATGAACGGATCACGGTGGCCCGAAATCCGGACTACTGGAAAAACGGTCGGCCGTATCTCGACGGGATCGAATACACGATCATCCCGAACCGCTCGACGGCAATCCTCGCCTTCATCGCCGGCAAGTTCGACATGACCTTCCCGTTCGAGGTCTCGATCCCGTTGCTCAAAGACATCAAGAGCCAGGCGCCCGAAGCAATCTGCGATCTGGCGCCGGGCAACGCCTCCACCAACCTGATCGTCAACCGGGACCGGCCGCCCTCGACAGCCCGGAGATCCGGCGGGCGATGATGCTGAGCCTCGACCGCAAGTCCTTTATCGACATTCTCGCCGAGGGTCAGGGCGATATCGGCGGGGCGGTGCAACCGCCGCCCGCGGGCATCTGGGGAATGCCGCCGGAGCTGTTGAGGGCGCTGCCCGGTTATGGCCCCGACGTGCAGCAGAACCGCGTGCTGGCCCGGCAGATCATGGAGACGCTCGGCTACGGGCCGGACAATCGGCTCAAGCTGATGGTTTCGGCACGCAACATCCCAACCTACCGAGATCCGGCCATCATCCTGATCGACCAGCTCAAGGAGACTTATATCGACGGCGCGCTCGACCCGGTCGAGACGGCCAACTGGTTTCCCAAGGTCGCCCGCAAGGATTACCAGATCGGCCTGAACAACACCGGCAGCGGCGTCGACGACCCGGACCAGCAATTCTACGAGAACTACGGCTGCGACTCCGAGCGCAACTATACCGGCTATTGCAACCCCGAGCTCGAGAAGAGGTTCGAGCAGCAATCGATCGAAGCCGACCAGGGCAAGCGCCGGAAGCTCGTCTGGGAGATCGACAAGCAGCTGCAAGAGGATGGAGCCCGGCCGATCGTCTACCACTTCCGCGCCGCGACCTGCTGGCAGCCCAAGCTGAAAGGGCTGACGATCATGGTCAACAGCCAGTACAACGGCTGGCGCTTCGAAGATTTGTGGCTGGACGAATAGAGGTCGGCGAACGGGTCCGGCATTAGCCGGTGCGGGTCGAATTGCCGAGCGAGGAAGACGGTGATGAAGCGAAGTCTGCGGGCGGTCGCAGTAGCCGCTGCAGTACTCGGCAACCGTCGCCGCCGCACCGGCATGGCGCAAAGAGCGGGTGGTGTAACGAAGATGTTCAGCCCCGACAGCCCGGCGAGCATGTCGATCCTCGAGGAAGCAACCGCGTTTTCGCAGCGGCCGATGATGGGGGTGTTCAACAATCTCGTCATCTATGACCAGCACGTCGAACAGAACAGCCTCGACTCGATCTTTCCCGATCTGGCGACCGGCTGGTCATGGAACGAGGACGGCACCGAGCGGACTTGGCGCTGCACCAAGGTGTGCGGCGGCACGACGGCAGACCCTTCACCGCGAAGAACGTGCAATGCACCTGGGACCTGCTGCTCGGCAGGTCGAACGAGACGCTGCGACTCAATCCCCACAAGTCGTGGTACCGCAATCTCGAAGAGGTGACCCAGAACGGCGACTTCGAGGTCACCTTTCATCTGAAACGTCCGCCGCCGGCCTTTTTGGCACTGCTCGCTTCCGGGTTCTCGCCGGTCTATCCGTGCCATGTGCCAGTCATCCGATCGGCACTGGCCCGTTCAAATTCGTCGAGTTCAAGCCGAACGAAGATATCAAGGTGACGCAACACCGGATTACTGGAAGCTCGACCCCCCCTCTCTCGACGAGATCGAGTATACGATGACCAAGAACCTGTCGACGGCGATGTTGGCCTTCGTTGCCGGCAAATTCGACATGACCTTCCCTTACAGCGTAACGCCGCCCCTGCTCAGGGATGTCACGAGCTAGATGCCGCAGGCAATCTGCGAGCTTGCTCCGATCGCCATCCACCGCGACATGATCATCAACCGCCACGTACCGCCTTTCGACAATCCCGATTTGAACCGCGCGGAAGCCCGCCGGATCATGAACAAGGTTGGTCATGGGCCCGATAACCGGCTCAAGGTCAGGCTGACAGTGCGCGACCTCCCCTGCGTACGGGATCCGGCGGTAATCCTGGTCGACCAATTGAAGGAAGTCTATATCGACGGCGATCTCGAAACTATCATCGATACGACGAATTACCTGCTCAAAGTCCTACGCAGCGACTACGCGGTAGCGCTCAGCCCGCCGGCAGCGGGCCTGACCCCGACCGGACACTGTACCTCAACTACGGGTGCGGCGGCGAGCTGAACTACAATGGCTACTGCAATCCGCAGGTGGACACGTTGATCCAAGGCCAATCGGTCGAGGCCAACCCGGCAAAGCGCAAGCGGCTGATCTGGGAAATCGAACAGAAGCTGGCAGACGACGGCGCTCGGCCGATCATCTTTTACGACCGTCGCGCGACCTGCTGGCAGCCCCGGTGAAGGGGCTGACGATCATGGTCAACAGCATCTTCAACGGCGCACGCATGGAAGACGTCTGGCTCGACAGGTAGCCAGCCGCGGCATCGCCGACCGCAACGGCGCGATCGAACGCTACTGACGCCCTGTCGCTCTCGTCCAATGGGTGATAATCTTTCGGACGTCGCCGACCGGTACAAAAGTTCGCCAAATGAGCCGCTGGTGAGGGCCGGCATTATGAACAGGAGGCAGATAGAAATGAAAAGACATCGTCGTGTGCTTGTGGTAGCCGGCGCGCTGCTGTCTGCGTTCTCCGCTGATGCGGCATTGGCGCAAAAACAGGGCGGCATTCTGAGAGTAACCCATTTCGACAGCCCGGCAAGCATGTCGCTGCTCGAGGAATCGACGGTCGCGGTTAATCGGCCGATGATGGGCGTGTTCAACAACCTGGTGATATTCGATCAGCACGTGCCGCAGAACAGCCTGAGGCCGATCGTCCCGGACCTTGCCGCCAGCTGGGCCTGGAACGAAGAGGGGACCGAGCTGACCCTCCCGCTGCGTCAGGGCGTCAAATGGCACGACGGCAAGCCGTTCACCGCCAAGGACGTCAAATGCACCTGGGATCTCCTCGCCGGCAGGACCAGCGAGAAGCTCCGCATCAATCCGCGCAAGGGCTGGTACAGCAACCTCGCGGAGGTGACGACGAACGGCGACTATGAGGTCACCTTTCATTTGAAACGGGCGCAGAGTTCCTTTCTCGCCCTGTTGGCGTCCGGGTGGTCGCCGGTCTACCCCTGCCACATCCCGCCGAGAGACATGCGCCAGCATCCGATCGGCACCGGTCCGTTCAAGTGTGTCGAATTCAAACCGAACCAGTCGATCACGGTGACCCGGAACCCGGATTACTGGAAACCGGACCGCCCGTATCTCGATCGAATGGATCATCATCAAGGACTTGTCGACGCGCACCCTGGCGTTTATCGCCGAGAAGGGCGACTTGCTCTACGGGGTGACGATCCCACAACTGAAGGACATCAAGAGCCAGAGGCCGAACGCAATCTGCGATGTGCAGCCGGCCAATGTGAGCCGCAATCTGCTCGTCAACCGCGACAAGCCGCCCTTTGACAACCCCGAGATCCGGCGTGCAATGTCGCTCAGTCTCGATCGCAAGACCTTCGTCGACATTCTGTACGAGGGGCAGGGCGACATCGGCGGCGCGATGCAGCCGCCGCCAGCGGGATTGTGGGGCCTGCCGGCCGAGGAACTGCAAACGCTGCCCGGCTACACCCCGGACGTGGAGAAGAACCGCACCGAAGCCCGCGAGATCATGCAGAAGCTCGGCTACGGCCCGGACAAGCGGCTCCCAGTTACCGTGTCGACACGGGATGTCTCGTATTACCGGGATCCGGCCGTCATCCTGATCGATCAATTGAAGCAGATCTATATGGACGGCCAGCTCGAGCCCGTCGATACCACCAACTGGTACCCCAAGGTCATGCGCAAGGACTATACGGTCGGAATGAATATCACCGAGAGCGAAGTCGACGACCCGGATGTCCTATATTATGAAAACTACGCATGTGGCGCGGCACGCAAT
>DATEQL010000806.1:0-3568 GCA_035272665.1 Allostellaceae bacterium | reverse complement strand
ATCGTCGAGTTGCAGACCGCCATCAACCGCTTCATCGCCGATGCCAACGACAAGCCCAAGCCCTTCGTCTGGACCAAATCCGCCGACGCCATCCTCGCCGCTGTCCAACGCGGGAGACAAGCGTTAGAAGCTATCCACTAGGCTCTCTGCCGGCTATGGTCGCTTGAGAAGCGGAGAGAACGACAGTTCTCTCGGAAACCGGCCCCTTTTCCCCTACGGCGCCGGATTTCCCCCAAGCGCTTCTGACAAGCAGGCGCCCGGCTCTCCCCCAACCGGGCGCCGTTCTTTTGGGCGCCGCAGCCGATCGCGCGAGGAGCGAATCGAACCATGACACGCTGTCGGAAGAAGAGGGATTCGACCCCTCGGTCCCCGATCAGGGACGGCTTTTCGAGACTGCCCGTTCGACCCTTCAGCCGCTCGCCCTCCGAGAGAGAGCAGCTTCTTTGCGAGGGGGGACCGAAGGTTCGAATCACGCTTCCTCCGCCACCGAGTCTGTCGCCGCGGTGTCGAGCTCTGCCGGCGAGAACCCGGCCATGGCCATCGTCAGCCGGTAAGCGTCTTCGCCGATCTTCTCGATGTTGTAAGGGGCTTACCGCTCCGCCTGTGGTCATCACGCGGGCCACGGAAAGGGTTGATGGCCGGCGCGACTGGGGGCATGCTGAGCAATCCAAAGAGACAAAGTGTCGAAGAAAGGGAGTCCCGTGATCAATGAGTATAAATACTCATGGTATTATCCCTCATTGCAAGCTGATGCTTGCCACCCGATGTATAGATCCAAATCTTCGACACCTTGACTCGGTTGCTGCTCCACAGCCGGCTCGATCGGCCCTAGTGGAAGGCTGCCAGCCGCCGCTCGGCACGGATTGCCGACAAATCTGAAGAAAGACAAACCGATGGAACTGCTTCTGATAATCGTGCTGCTCCTGGTTCTCTTTGGGGGCGGGTTTGGGTTCTACCGCGGCGGCTATTACCGTCAAGGCGGACCCGTTGGGATCGGCGGCATACTCGGGTTGATCCTTGTCGTCCTCGCGATCGGGTGGCTGGTGCACGGGCACATCGGGGGCCTCTCTCTCTGAGTTTCGAGAGAGCCTCGCTGGTCATGGCATAATCGGGCGGGAGATCGAATTGTGCACACGCAGGCTCCAGTCCGTTGCACAAATTGGCTGCGTCGAGCCGCTCGTGCTGCTTCACTGGTCACCGCCCTATCGTCTTTCGCTGTTTCCGACGCAGCTGTTTCGCCCATGGTTGCCGACGGGGCGTGGTTGATCGAAGGCACGGGAGCGGCGGTCCAAATCTTCGATTGCAGCGGCCTGCTTTGCGGTCGGATCATCGGCTGCGGACGGCGCGTGATATCGCTGGGCGGCTGGCCTCTGATAAAAAGAACCCGGATCCGGCATTCCTACAGCGCCTGCTTTGCGGCCTGACCATTCTTCAGGGGCTACAGCCCGCTGGACTCGACCACTGGAATAGCGGCTCGCTCTACAACCCGGACGACGGGGTGGCGTACCGCGTCTCGGCTGAACTCCGTTCGGCCGATGTGCTTGTCGCGCGCATATATCTGGGCGTCGCGCTCTTCGGTGAGACCAAGACCTTGCTGCGAGTTCCGCGGCTCAGGTCCTTAGGCGGAAGACTTGGTGTGAGAAGTCGTCCCATCGGCCCATTTGCTGTAGGTAGTTTCCGAAGCTACCCGTAATCGGATCTCGTTGGCATGTTCAATAGGTGCGGGCGACGAAGGGTGGAGCGTGGGTTCGAAAATCCTATACCGAAATCTGCGACGACCCGGCGAGGCCGGCATGAAGCTCGTCCCCGACCAGTCGCAGAGAGCCGCAGAGAAGGAGATCCTGAAAGGATTGGGCTTCACTGTTATCGAGCTTACGCCTGCGCGCTTCGCTCAGGCGCCGCACCCGGCTGGTACTTTCGCCAAGAACATAGGCGGCTAAGGTGAACGATCTCGGTCGGCTTCTCGAAAGAGAAACCCGCGCCTGCGACGCTATGCTCGTGGGTTGACCCACAACCTGTCCCGGGCTGACGATCTCGTCCAGGACACCCTCATCCGCGCGATTGCGAAGCAGGATTTCTGGCAGCAGGGTACCAGCCTCCGCGCCTGGCTCTTCACCCTCATGCATAACCAGAATGTAAACGGCATCCGGCCCAGCGTGCGCGAACGCAGAGCAGTCGAGTTCGACGATAAGTGGCCTTCCCCCCAGCGGCAACCGATCCGACAGGGAGGCTGTCGTTGCGCGATCTCGATCGCGCTCTCACTCGCACGGCCGGGTTCTTGCGGTCGCGACGATCAGGCGAGACGCCGAGAGCCTCCGGGCGGAACTCGAGCGAGTCGCCGCTGAGGACGGCGGCTGCTTTGGGCAAGCACGGGTGCGAAAAATCCTGAATACACCGATGAGCGCTATGTCGAGGAGCTCATCGGCGCCGACACCATCAACACCATGCCACGACCTACGATGGACGCCTTTCAAGATCACGGGTGACTCCGCGCCAGTAAGGACCCCGTTTAGGGGGATCGGCATCCAAACGCGACGCGGAAGGTGCGCCGGCGTCGCAGGAGGCTGCGTCCCGGGAGAGTGGGCTACCACGCCTTCGCCGTAGTCGCGGTCAGGATGTCCGCCTTACGTTTGAGCGCTGCAATCAGGCCGTCGATGCCCTGGCTATTCAAGATCGCGGCAAATTCGGAGTGGCGGGTTGCCACCTCGCTGATTGCGCCGTCGAGATAGATGTCGGAGATCAACCAGCTATCGCCGTTCCTGCGCATCATGTAGTCGACCTTGACCCGCTCGCCATTCGCTTTGACGATCTGGCTGCGCACCATGACACCGGCCCCATTGGGCTGCTCGCCAGTTACCTGCAGCTTCTCTCCGGTATAGCGGTCAAAGCGGTCGGCGTAGACCGCCGAGATGTAGCGCCCGAAGCTCTCCGTCACCTGCTGACGTTGGGTTGCGGTCAGATTGGCCCAGGACGACCGGACCGACAACCGGGTCATCGACGGGATGTCGAAAGTCCTGTGAATGACCGGCTCCAGCTGCGTAAACCGCCCGCTTTGCCCGAGTGTGCGGCCGTTTTTCATCGTACTCAGCAGTGCATCATAGAGGCCAGGCCGAAGACTGCAGCAAGAGTTGCGGCTTTCCGCACCGGTGTTCTCGATAGGATCGGCTTCTTCACGGCGTGGTCCTCCTGTTTGCGTCATTCGTTGTTGCCCATGCGCTTTGGTGCATCCGGCCGGCCGCCCTGATTTGACGGGCTGAAGAAATCGCTGAAGGCGCTTGCGCCTCGTGCGCCGGAGATACTGCCGTGGCACCCCCCGGCTCCGCCGGAAACCACTAAAAGCTGGACTGCGACAGTTACGAAAAAGCCTGCGCTCGATGCGACCCGATTAATGCGTGATCAGGTTCCAGGCCATCTCCATCATCATCTCGCGAAATTCGTCCAGCTCGTAACCCGCGCTGCGCAGAACAGGCGCCATCACCTCGTCCGCCAGAAGGTCGTCGAGCGTTGCCCGGGAGCAGTAGCATTCGGCGCTCCTATGTTTATGAGCGATGGCGAGCCCCAGAGCGTC
>DATEQL010000805.1:0-3964 GCA_035272665.1 Allostellaceae bacterium | reverse complement strand
TATCCCTGTCACCTCCCGCAGGCGGTCAGGCTCCTGCTGAATGATGTCGAACACGGCGTCGCCGAAAGCGCGGACGAGCTTCTTGGCGTAGACCGGCCCGATGCCGCGGATCATCCCGGAGCCGAGATACTTCTCGATCCCCTCGGTCGTCGTCGGCGCCGTGGCCTTAAGGAACGAGGCTCTGAACTGGACGCCGTGGGTGCGGTCGTTGACCCAGATTCCGCTCGCCTGGACGAACTCGCCGGCCGCGATCATCGCTGCGTGACCGAGGACGGTGATCAGGTCGCGCTGACCGCGGGCTTTGATCCGCAGCACGCAAAAGCCGTTCTCTTCGTTGTGGAAGGTGACCCGCTCTACGAGCCCGGCTAGGACCTCGGCCGGCGTGCTCGCCCTCTGTGCTTGCGGCATCACGGTATGATGCCGATCAGGATCCTGGGATGCCACCGGGAACAAGCCGGCACGGTCTGTTAGGCGGCGCTCGCAACCATGGGAAGCGCTCGGGCGCGGGGGGCGTACCGCGGCTCGACAGGATCAGCGCCGCCCATGAACATCGAGCCGAGCGGTACCAGTCTCGGCCCCGAGAATTGCAGCCCGACGATCCGAGAAGCTGGGGTTTCAGGTCGTGGTGCCTTACCGTCGATATCTAGGGCATGACATCATGAAAGGACATGGTTGTCCGTTCTCGACCCAAATCACACTTTTGAGCGGCGATGCGCTGGTTGTGGTACGAGGACTGGACGCAGAACCGCTGACGCGGTCTGCGCTACTCAGTTGCCTGCGTTTTGCACTGCCGGCCTCGCAGCGGCGCCGGACGGTAACGGGTCGAACCTTGCCGCTCGATCTCGATCCCGCGAATGGCGGGAATCGGCGCGAAGCTCCCGCCGCTGATAACAGGCTGGCGGTGGAAGCGCAGATCAGATCGCTTCTCTCAAACCCTTTGCGACTCGGAATGCAACCTTCTTTGACGCTTTACTGGCTTTGATCTTGATCTCCTCTCCCGTGGCCGGGTTACGCCCCTTGCGCGCCGGGCGTGCCGGTCGAATTCGTACTTGTAGGACGCCAAGGTTGGGAATGCGGATTTTGCTGCCCTTCTTCAGCACGCGACCGATGTCGGCCACGAAGCCGGTGAACATCTCGATCGCCTGCTTCTTGGCTACTCCGTGATTATAGCCCGCCCACTCAGCGAGATGTTTCAACGTGACGATCGGCGGCAATGGCCCGGTCATCGAAGCGGGCTTAGGAGCAGACGTCTCGGTCCTTTCCTTGTTGGCCGCCTTCGTGGTGACCAGCTTCAGCACCGCGGGTGCAGCCTTCGGTTTACCGGCCGTCTTTCGGATTGGGTTGCTACGTGCCGCAGGTGCTGTCTTTCTCACTGTCTTGACTTGACGTGTAGCCATAGAGGGCTCTCCGAGCTTGCCTTTCGAGCGCAGAGAATAGCGAAGCGCGTCAAGAATCCGTCAACTTTGCGTGGAAACGCATCGGTTGACGAGGCGGAACGCCCGCTGGGGTGTGCGTGCTGCCCTGCTGATCTCTCCGCCGCAGCCGAATCACCGGCAAAGTTTGGAAGCTCGCCCTCTCTCCAGCCGCGGCGTAGAGGTCCGGTTTCGGCACTCTGCAGCCGATGGCTCGCGACGCGACGTATGGGTGAAGATGCCCCAGAGCCGTCGTTCGAGGTGGCGCCGGGCATTGACGTGGGGTGGGAATGCGACAGCCTGATTTACCGGCCGAGCAATGCTGGCGCCTGCTATCCGCGGTCGAGCAATTCGAGCACCGGCAAAAACGCGTCGATGCCGGCCATCGTGTTGGGTTCTAGCCAAAGCTGTACGTGGTCTATCCCCGCCCGTTCGAAGGCTCTGAGATGCTCCACCAATTCTTCCGATGAGCCGGTTGCTGGCCCGCGTGCCGCACGGTGGGCAAGCACGGCTTCCGATACCTCGCTGCCCTGCAGCCCAGGCAGGTCAATCAACGCGTGGACGGTTCTCTGGAGCGTCGCCGGGTCGCGACCCAGCTTGGTGCAAGCCTTGTCGACGGCGTCCCGCACCGCAGCAAGCCCGTCGGCGGAGTTGAGCGAGATGTTCCACTGATCGGCATACTGGGCGACGAGCCGCAACGCCCGGGGCCGGTCGGCCCGCGCGCCAATCAGAATGGGAGGCCCCCCGGACGAGGGCCGCGCGGGGTCAGCTCACAATCCCGCGCCTGATAGTACTGACCGTTGAAATCGATGGTGCCCCGGCGGAGCAATCCATAGACGATTTGCAGCGCCTCCTCGAAGCGGCCCACACGATGGTCGAACGGGAAACCAAAGGCGCGATACTCCGGCTCGTAATAGCCGGCGCCGAGGCCGAGGATCAGTCGTCCGTCGCTGATCTCCTCGACCGTGTCGGCCATCTTGGCTAACAGGGCTGGGTTGCGAAAGCTTGTGCAGGTAACGAGCGTTCCAAGCTCGACGCGCTCGGTAACTGCCGCCAATGCGGCCAATATCGACCAACACTCCCAACGCCCCCGCTCCGGCTCGCCTGGGCTTACCGGCACACTCATATGGTCTGCGATCCACAGGGAATCAAACCCGGCTGCTTCGGCGTGTCGCGCCATGGCCTTGAGGTTAGCCCAGCGCTCTCCCGCCGACCCCTCCGCCACGGACAGCAACAAACCGACCTTGAGCGGACGTGTGGTTTCGCTCCGCATAGATGCCCCGAAATAGGCCGCAGAAGAGCGGCCCCATAATTAACGCGTCCAGAATCCAACTCGATAGTCCGCTATCGCAGCCGCCCCGACAATCGGCGAATGGCCGAAATCGGCGCATCTCGCCCCTCGGCGCGCCTTACGGTGAAGGTCCCTTGATTGAACAGAGAGCGGGCGCTCCGGTGCAGCATAACCGACAAGTCCTACTCGCGGAGGAACGCGTTCATCTCGGGAGTGGCAAGAGAGGCATCAATGTAACTGAACGTGCCGTGCTCCCGCACTTCCTTCGCTGCATTCAGCAGTCCAGTCATCGCCGCGCGATAGAGAGAGGTCGCGAGGCTGATGCGCTTCACGCCGGCCGCCGCCAGTGCCGCGACGGTGAATGATTTCCCCTTGATCCCGACCATGAAGTTGAACGGTTTTTCGGTCGCCGAGCACACCGCGCGGACCGCTTCCAGGTCCGGCAGACCCGGCGCCATCAGTGCGTGCGCGCCCGCCGCCTCGTAAGCTTTCAGCCGGGTGATCGTGTCATCCAGATCGGGCCGGCCGCGCAGGAAATTTTCGGTGCGCCCGGTCAGCGTGAACGGAAACGGCAAGGCCCGCGCTGCTGCGGCGGCGGCAGCGATGCGCTCCCGCGCCTGCCCCAACTCGAAGATCGGCGCGTCCGGGTTGCCGCTGGCATCCTCGATCGAGCAGCCGACCAGTCCCGCCGCAGCGGCGAGCCTGATGGTTTCCGCGACGACTTCCGGCGCGTCGCCGAAACCCTTTTCGAGGTCCGCGGAGACCGGCAGATCGGTGGCCTCGCAGATCACCCTCGCCTGCGCCAAGGCCTCCTCGCGCGTGACCCGGCCGTCGCGCCGACCGAGCAAACCCGCGGATGCGCCGCTCGAGGTCGCCAGCGCCATGAAGCCCAGCGCTGCCATCATCCGGGCTGAACCGCCATCCCACACATTGGCGATGACAAACGCGTCGGGCGCCTCGTGCAGGGCGCGGAACTGCTTCGCCTTGTCGGCCTGGGTCACGGTCATCCGGCCTCTCCTGATTTGAGCTGCTGCGATCGCCCAGGTCATGCAGCAAATGGTCGCCGAATTCAAATTCGCCGAATCGAGGCTGGCGAGGCGCGAGATCGTAGCTCGGCAGGGTGCGCGGGCCGGGGTAATCTGACCGCCTATCCATCGAGGAGCGAGCGATGCCCAACTCGGATCTGCATTGGCTGACGATCGCGGAAGCAGCCCGGCTGATCGAACGCCGCCGGCTGTCGCCGGTCGAACTGACCGATGCG
>DATEQL010000804.1:0-3874 GCA_035272665.1 Allostellaceae bacterium | reverse complement strand
TCTGGGCTTCGACATTGACCGCTTCGAACCCGTACACCGGATCCATGATCGGCGGTAGGTACAAGCGCGCCGGGTCGGCCCGAGAAAACCCCCCATTGCGATCGAACGACCATTGCATAGGCGTGCGCACGCCGTCGCGATCGCGCAGAAATACGTTGTCCCCCATGCCGATCTCGTCGCCGTAATAAAAAATCGGCGTGCCCGGCATCGAAATCAAAAGCACGTTCAAGAGCTCGATTTTTCGGCGGTCGTTCTCCATTAACGGCGCGAGCCGGCGGCGGATCCCGAGGTTCAACCGCGCCTGCCGATCCGCGGCATAGTGGCTCCACAGGTAATCGCGCTCGCGATCGGTCACCATCTCGAGCGTCAACTCGTCATGGTTGCGCAGGAACACCGCCCACTGGCACGTTTCCGGGATGTCCGGCGTCTGGCGCATGATGTCGGTGATCGGATGCCGATCCTCGGTCGAGACCGCCATGTAGATCCGCGGCATCAGCGGGAAATGAAACGCCATGTGGCATTCGTCGCCCGCCCCGAAGTACTGCAGCACATCCTCCGGCCACTGATTGGCTTCGGCGAGCAGCATGCGGTCGGCGTAGTGCATGTCGAGTTCGCCGCGCAGCCGCTTCAAGATCTCATGGGTTTCGGGCAGGTTCTCGTTGATCGTCCCCTCCCGCTCGATCAGATAAGGGACCGCGTCCAGCCGCATCCCGTCGACCCCGAGATCGAGCCAGAACCTCATGACGTCGACGACGGCCCGAAAAACTCGCGGATTGTCAAAGTTGAGATCAGGTTGATGCGCGTAGAAACGGTGCCAGTAATACGCCTGCGCCAACGGGTCCCAAGTCCAGTTCGATTTCTCCGTGTCAACGAAAATGATGCGGGTTTCCGGGAATTTCTGGTCCGTGTCGCTCCACACGTAGTAGTCGCGGAAATGCGAGCCGGCCTTGGCGCGGCGCGCCCGCTGGAACCACGGGTGCTGATCCGAGGTGTGGTTGATGATAAGCTCGGTAATCACCCGTAGGTTGCGACGATGCGCCTCGCGGATGAAGGCCTTGAAGTTCGCCATCCGCCCAAAAGAGGGGTTGATGTTCTTGTAATCGGCGATGTCATAGCCATCGTCGCGCAGCGGCGAGGGATAGAACGGCAGCAGCCACAGCGCCGTCACCCCCAAATCGTGCAGATAATCGAGCTTGCGGCGCACCCCCTCGAAATCGCCGATCCCGTCGTCATCGGCGTCGAAGAAGGCCTTGACGTGCAGCTGATAGATGATCGCGTCCTTGTACCACAGCGGGTCCGCGGTCGTCGTGCGCGGCAGCGCGTCGCTACCGGGCAGCGGAGAGGAAGCGTCGTTGGGCGGCGTCATGCGGTGTAAGCAGGAAGAAATCGGAGATGAACGAGGGAACCAAGCAATCGTAGAACCATGGCAATTTCGTGTTCCGCCAACGATGTCCGCCGTTCGAATGCGAGACCCAGCGCGGCGCTCGGCGCGATCGCTGGCCGAACCCAGTGCGCGCGCAGCGTTTGAAGCAGCGGACCGGGCCATCGCCCAAACCGCTCAGCCGGCGCGTCCGACCCCGTCACGCTGCCTCAAAACATTGAGTCGGATGCTGTCTTTGCCGATGATCGAGTCGGGATCCATGTCGATCTCTCTCGGGGCGAGCCATGAGCGTTCAAGCAAGACCGCCATCCTCGAACATCTCGGCCGGCAGCACGAGGCGATGGTTGCCTTGTTGGCCGAACTCGTGAACATCGATTCCGGCAGCTACACAAGCACGGGGTCGATTCGGTCGGGGATCGGCTGCGAGCCCATCTCGATGCGGGCGGCATTTCGTGCGAATCGATTCGCAACCCGACTTATGGCGACTGCATGGCGGCCCGGCTGCCCGGCACCAACGGGGTCAACCGGCCGATCGTACTGATGGGACATCGCGACACGGTATTTCCCGACGGCACCGCCGCAGAGCGCCCGTTCCGGATCGACGGCAACCAGGCCTTCGGACCAGGGCCTCTCGGCGAAGCGTAGCTTCGCATGTCGGCATGGCGCGAGCCTTTGCTCGCGCCCGAGGATCGCCGACATGAAAGCGGGCCTGGTCATGAACACTTTCGTGCCCGAAGCGCTGCACCGCTTTGTCGCGCCGTGCCCGCTGACCGACCACTACACCGCGGACGAGGGGATCGCCTCGCCGTCCTCGCGGCCGGTCATCGAGGCCGAGGCGAAGGGTGCACGCGCAGTGTTCAATTCCGAGCCCGGCCGGCCGAGCGGCAATCTCGTCTCGCGGCGCAAGGGCGCCGCCTTTATCGAATTGGAGGTGACCGGGCGCGGTGCTTATTCGGGCGCCGCCCACGCGGAGGGGGTCAGCACAATCGAGGTGCTCGCCCGCAAGATCCAGCGCCTGCATAGGCTCATCGATTACGACCTCGGCACGACCCGTCAATGTCGGGCTCGTCCGAGGCGGGACCGCAGTCAACACCGTTGACGCGCGCGCGTCAGCCGCCGTCGATGTCGTTTCCCGACCCTCAACATCATGGAGACGATCCTCGGTAAGGTACGTCAGATCCTGCGGCTGCTGACATAGGCTGCAAATCGCGCTTCACTGGCCTCACTCGATCCGCCGTCCATTCCGGTCCCCCGACCCGGATGAAGATGGGCCTAAATAATGTGTCTTGAGGTTGTCAGCACAATAAATTTATGATCTCGAGATCGACTAAAATAAAAGTCTTTCTTGATTTAAAAGTAGGACCGAAATAGGTCGGTGATACGGATGTCGCGAGCGACGTGCCATATGCGGAAATCGAAGTCTTTTTTATTCAATCCTTAACATTTTTGATCGACGGTCAACCCCCGAGATCAGGCGTTCAACCGACTGATGAACGGGACTCCGACCGTATGTTGCAACATATAGCTGCCGTCCTTTACATCAAGGAGCACATTCGTGCGACCCCTCTCGCCCGACGTATAGTACTGCTGACCATTATCCTTCTCGGTGCAGTTTACGCCGGTAACGCATTAATTCTCGCCCTTTATTACGGAGCGCTCTCCGAGCGTGAGCGCGCCTCCCGCGACACCAAAGCGCAATTTCTGACCGAACATGCTAGTCGAGCTATGGCCGCTGTTGATCTGTCGCTCGAGACTGTCGTCGAGACCCTGAAAGTACGTCTGCCCATCAGAAAACCAACGATCCTCACGCAGCTTGTCATCGACAGATACCGAAAAAATTTACCTCAAGTTCGCGCTCTTCTTGTAACAGATGTGGATGGTGTCATCGTCAACAACTCCCGCTCATTTCCTCCCCCAGTGATCAACGTCGCCGATCGATTGTATTTCGCGGAACAGAAGAAGTGGCGAGGCGTCGGGCTCTACCTTGATCGCATTGAAATCTCTCGCGTCGACCACGAGCCGTTTTTCGCGATGAGCCGGCCCGTCCTCGACAATGATGGGAATTTCCAGGGGATCGTCGCAGCCCTCATCGACCCACAATACTTTGCTCATCTCTACGATCCGCATGGCGAGGAGGCGAGCGAATTTGCATTGCTCGAGCGGGATGACGGCAGTGCTTTGGCTGGTGCCGGTTTGTCGGATGAGGCTCTAATAGATCCTAGCCACTATCCAATAAGAAACGTCGATCAAAAGCACGTTTCAATTTCGGAGGTCAACGGATTTCCGGCCAAGATCGTCCTGATCGGCAAACCGATCATAGTCTCCCCACAGTTCGCGACCCTCATCGCGATAGATCTGGGGCTCCTGATCGTCATGACGGTCATCGCGTTGTATCTCGCTACCAGAGCGGCGCGGCAAGCCGCTGCGGTCGACCGCGAAGCGCAGGCTCGCCGGACCGCCGAGTCGCGACTGTTGAGCGCTATCGAGAGCGCA
>DATEQL010000803.1:0-3052 GCA_035272665.1 Allostellaceae bacterium | reverse complement strand
CACCAAGATCCATGCCCTGGTCGACGCGCTCGGCAACCCGCTGCGCTTTCTGCTCACCCCAGGACAGGTCCACGATCTGGTCGGCGCCGATGCATTGCTGCCGCAAATGGCCGCCGACGTCCTGATCGCCGACAAGGCCTTTGACGCCGATGATCGTGTCATCCGCCCCCTGGCGAGCGCCGGGAAATCAGCCGTGATCCCGCTCAGGCAAAACCGAACCGCGCCACGCCCGTTCGATCAGGAACTCTACAAGACACGACACCTGATCGAGAATTTCTTCTGTAAACTCAAACAGTTCCGCGCTATCGCCACCCGCTACGACAAAACCGCGAGAAATTTCCTCGCCGCCGTCCATCTCGCCGCCGCTACAATCTGGCTCAATTGACGACACGCCCTAGATCGCCCTCAGCTGCACCGACGGTCGAGGAGCTCCGTACGAAATGCCGCCGACGGTGAGCCGCACTGGCGAGAGGTAGGCTCCGATGTTCAGAAGCTTAATTATCGGGATCCTGGTCGCGGGCCTTTACATAGCAGTCATGTTGATAATTGGCGCTTTGCGCAAAGCTTCTTCTGTCGTTGCAAATAAACCGCGCCGTATTCAATCGTTTTTGACGAGCCTAACCCCATCAACAGTATTGAAGGCTGTCATTGCGTTTGCACAACGATCAGGGTACAGGATTGAATTCCTCGACGAGACCAAAGGCCGCCTGGTTTTGAGCGACACTGTCAGTCTCACTAGTTTCGTTTTTTTTACCCCGTGTTTGTGAATTTCCAAGGCGGGGGTCAAACGCTCGTCGAGGTCGGCATAAAAAGCAGAGCGTGGCAGGTCGGCCCGATCGTCACCCGTCACCACGACAGGTGCTTTAATGGACTGAAGGCGGAAATCTTCGCCGCGTCCTAAGACTGGTGCAGTGTATCGGTTTAGCCCATCTCAGGCCGGCTGATCCGCTTGGGTCTCGAGCTACCTGGCCCTCCATTCGCCGGCGAGCACGCGTCGAGCGGCGGACAGGGTCGCGTCCGGCCCGGTGCCGGCATCGACGCGAACCCAGTCCATCGGCCCGGGATTGTGGCGGAGCTGCCGTGCCAGGACCGCCGCATCAGCATCCGAGGCGTCGTGGCGACGGGCGCGCAGGCGCCCGTCCATGGTCGCCGCCGGAGCCACGAGCCACAAGCCGGAAAACGGGACGGCAGCTGACTCGGCGACCGCGGCGAAGGATTGGCGTTCGGCGGGTTTTAACGATACGGCATCGATGATCACCGAATACCCCGCCGCCAGCGCATCTGCCGCCCTCCGGCGAAGTGTGTCATAGACTCGGCGCGATGCCTCCGACGTGTAGGCGCTCGCCGGCAGCCGGGTTTCGGGGGCAACCCCGGACAGACGCTTGCGTACCACGTCGCTGCGCAGGACCCGCGCGCCGAGGCTTGGGGCCAGGGCCGCCGCGAGGGTCGACTTGCCGGTGCCGCTCAGGCCGCCGATCGCGACCAAGCAACAAGGTCGCGGCCGCAAAAATTGAGCGGCGAGATCGAGGTAGCTTCGCGCTTCCGCGGCCAGTTGCGGCTTCGCCCCGGACACCGCCGCCCGCTCCATCGCGGTCGCGGTGACATGCGCACGGATCGCGGCGCGCGACGATTGAAAGAGCGGCATCGCCGCGAGCCCGTCGTCCTCGCCGGTCAGATCGAGATAGCGGTTCAACACGAGATTGGCAAAAGCTGCGACCCCGCGGTGCTCTAGATCCATCAACAAAAAGGCAAGGTCGTAGAGGACGTCGACAGAGGCGAGCTCCTCGGAGAATTCGAGGCAGTCGAACAGTGTCGGCTTGTCCTCGAACAGGCAGACATTGCGGAGATGCAGGTCGCCGTGGCAAAGCCTCACTTTTCCTGCCGCGCGCCGCCGATCCAGCAAAGCGCCGACGGCAGCGAGCCGCTGCAAGGATTTCTCGCGGATTTCATCAATGCGCTCCGGGGCAAACCCGGCGTTCAGCGCTTGCGTGAGGCAGCGATGATTGATCTCTACGACCGTTGCCAGCGCCGCTGCCCCGCCGTAATCAAGGCGTCGTTTTGCAATCACATGAAAATCGGCGATACGGCCGGCGAGCTTGTTCATCAGCGGCGCGCTCAATCCGCCGGTTTTGGCGAGGGCATCGAACAGCAATGTCTGCTCGAAGCGTCGCATGACCACGAGCCAATCGATTGCCGGGCCGTCGGTTCCAAAACCGACCCTCCCGTCCGCCAAGCGGGCAAGCGCTCGGACTTCCAGATAGAGCGTGGGCGCAGTGCGACGATTGAGCGTGAGCTCGGCCTCACAGGCCACCCGGCGCCGTTCTACGGTGGAGAAATCGAGGTAGGGATATTTTACGGCGCGCTTGAGCTTGTAGGCGCGGTCGCCGGCCAGGAACACGAGAGAGGCGTGCGTTTCGATGACATCGACCCGCTCGACTGCCGCTCCATACGAAGATGGCGTGCTCAGAAACTCGATGGCGTCGCGCTGATCATCGGCCATAGCCGGGCTGGAACGACTGGTCTCGCCGCGTCAAGCCGACGGGAAGAGCGGCGTCAAGTAGCGCGGTCCCGAGATCGTGTGATCCTCGATGCCGCGGACGCCGGGGATATTTTCGGCGACGACGCGGAGCGCCGTTCTTTCCTCCTCCGACCCGACGGTCCCCCAGAAATGTACGACGCCGTCCGAGACGACGACACTCGATTCGGTCAGGTTCGCCCATTCTTGCTTGCGCAGCTCGGCGAGCAATCGCTCGCGGATCAGGCGGTCGCTATTTTCATCGCCGCTCGCGGTCCCGCCGCTGGCTAATACCTGCAATAGGTCGGCGCGGCTGACGATGCCGACGATCTTGCCGTCACGCAGGACCGGGACCCGCTTGATCCGCCTTGTCTCCATCAGCTCGGCGATCTCGCCGAGGCTCGCCAACTCCCCGACGCTGACGACTTCCCGGGTCATGATGTCCTCCACCCGCCGGGCGTGCGACTTGACGTATTCCGCAGCCAACCGCGAATTTGCCGAAAACCACTCGCTCCAGCGCGAGCGCTGGCGCTCGGT
>DATEQL010000802.1:0-2393 GCA_035272665.1 Allostellaceae bacterium | reverse complement strand
AGCAAGCTCGAGACGGGCTGTGCCAGCCGGTAGCTGATGCCGAAATCGCCGTGCAATGCGGTCCACAGGAAGCGGCCGTATTGCACGCAGAAGGGCTGGTCCAGGCCAAGCCGTCGGATCAGTTCCAGCCTCTGCGCCTCGCTATAGTCCTGGCCGAGCATGATGGTGACCGGGTCCCCGACATACGCGAACAGCGCGAAGGCGATGAAGCCGACTACGAGAAGGACGGGGATTGCCTGGAGCAGGCGGAGGCTGATCAGTCCGAGCATAAGGGCCAGCTAAGGCGTAACGGCATCTCGTTGCCAAGAGGGTATGTGCGGGCGTGGCGCGGCTCTGTCCGGCGGAAGCCTACCTTGGCAGCAACCGGGCGATGGTGACAACGGCGCCGAGGATGACGACGGTCTGCACACCGATCGTGCCGACCATCCATTTCAGGATCTCGGCTTTGGTTTCGGCAAGGCTAACCTGCAGGTCAGCCTGCAGTTCCGTCTTGGTCGCGGGGAGTGTCAGATTTTCTGTGTGCGAGGCGTTTTCACTCTCACCCACCATTGGGTGAGTAAACTGTATCCGGCGAATGATCTGTCCGGCAAGGTCATGATGCTTGCTGATCCATGTTCCTTGGTTCGATCAAAGCGCCTGTTCCTACGTCCCGACCTGCCATTGTATCGGCAGTCGCGCGCAGGCCCGGTCAAATTCGCCGCGCAGCGGGCGGGACCGGAGCCACGCGCAGCACCAGCTTGGGGCGAGCATGGCGAGGACCCACAATTTGACTGGGCTGAGCACGGCGCCATGCTCCGGCCAGGAGGGGCTAGCTTGTTGCTTCGGACGCAAACCCTCGTCAGGCCTCCCGGGTGAAGCGCTCCGCGTAGAGGATCGCGAACTGGTTCATCGCCTCCTTCCAATGACGGGCCGCTTTCCCCCAATCGGCGGTGATATTGCGCAACGCCAGCCAGATCAGCTTGCTCGCCGCGTCGTCGCTGGGAAAGTGACCCCGCGTCTTGATGATTTTTCGCAGTCTGGCATTCACACTTTCAATCGCATTGGTGGTGTAGATCACACGCCTGATCTCGGGCGGAAACGTGAAGAACGGAATCACCTGGTCCCAGGCCCGCCGCCAGGCGGCAACCACGGTCGGGAATTTCCGCCCCCACTCGCCCGCCTCGAACGCGTCCAGCGCCGCCAGTGCGGCCTCCGCGCTGGCGGCGGCATAGATCGGACGCAGCGCCGCCGCCAGCGGCTTGCGGTCCTTCCAACTGGCGTAGTCGAGGCTGTTGCGGATCAGATGCACGATGCAAGTCTGCAACGTGGTCTTGGGGAACACCACCTCCAGCGCCTGAGGCATGCCGGTCAACCCGTCGGTCACCGCGATCAGGATGTCGAGCACGCCGCGCGTCCTGAGATCGTTGAACACCTTCATCCAGAATTTGGCGCCTTCCGTGGTCTCGATCCACAGACCGAGGATCTCCCGCGTGCCATCCCGCCGCACGCCCAGCGCCAGATACACCGCCTTGTTGCGGACGACATTATCCTCCCGCATCTTCACCCGCAGCGCATCGAAGAATACCACCGCATAGACCGCTTCCAGCGGGCGGCTCTGCCACGTCGTCACCTCCGCCAGCACCCCGTCGGTCACCGTGCTGATGAGCTGCGGACTGACCTCGGTGCCATAGGTTTCAGCCAGATAGCCCTGGATCTCCCGAACCGTCAGGCCGCGCGCATACAGCGCCACGATGCTGTCGTCGAAGGCGGTCAACCGACGCGCGTGTTTCGGCAGCAGCAGCGGTTCGAAACTGCCCTCGCGGTCACGCGGCGTCTCGATCAGGACTGTGCCATCCCCCGTCAGCACCGTCTTGCTCGTGCCGCCGTTGCGATGGTTGGTGGCCTGCCCGGGCTTCGCCGCGCCGGGCACGTAGCCAAGATGATGGCTTAACTCCGCACCAAGCGAGGCCTCGATCAGCGCCTTCTTGAACGCGATACCGGCCTCGTTGATCGCTTCGCCCGTCATCGGACCGGTCAGAAACAGGTCCACCAACTCTTTCGGGATCGATGGCAGCTTGGCCACCGCGCGATCCACCTTCTTCGCTTTGCTCGGCATAATACGCTCCTTGGCGTCGGTTATGCCTCGCACACAGAATTACGGACAGGCTCGCCCTCGTCCTTCTTCGCCACCCAACGCGCGCGAACCGGGTTGCCTCAGACATCGAACCAAACGAACTACCAAGCCGTCAGGGATTATCGCCGCATCGTCGGGCGTGATGGTCGAGAGGGCAGTGGGGTCTCAGCGGTCCCGTTGGCTGTGTCCATGAATATTGGCCCACGAGCCTGTCCGTAATTCTGTGTGCGAGGCATAACCGACGCCAAGGAGCGTATTATGCCGAGCAAAGCGAAGAAGG
>DATEQL010000801.1:0-3353 GCA_035272665.1 Allostellaceae bacterium | reverse complement strand
CTTGCCGGGACCGGCGCGGTCAACACGCTGCTACTGGTCGGGAGCACCCACGCGCTGGTCGGCACACCCTACGGCCGATTGCTGGGTCTGAAGATCCTGTTGTTCCTGGCAATGGTCACTGTCGCGCTCTTCAACCGCTTCCGCTTGCTGCCGCGCTTGCGGCGGGAAGCACAGGCGTCAGCGGCGGTCGCCGCTCTCGCCCGCTCGGTTCTCTTCGAGCAGGGGTTGGGGTTCGCGATCCTGGCGGTGGTCAGCGTCCTGGGGACGTGGCCGCCGGCCATCCATCACCATAGCGGATGACGAGATCCGCAGTGCGTTCTCGCGGAGCACCTTCTCCAATGGTTCGTCCCGGTACCCGGGGCAGCCGGTTATTCAAGAAAGGAACCACGATGTTGTCCAAATCCATCTTTTTCGTAACGTGCCTTCTCATCGCCGGTGGTGCGATGGGGCAGACGGGGCAGCTCGAGGTCCAGACTCCCTGGGCCCGGGCCACGCCCGGCCGCGCCGAGAACGGCGCAGCCTATCTCACGATCGTCTCGCCGACCGCCGATCGCCTGATCGCTGTCTCTTCCCCGGTCGCCAAGAAGGTAGAGTTGCACACGATGTCGATGCAGGGGGACGTGATGAAAATGCGGCCTCTCGCCGCGATCGATATTCCCGCCGGCCAACCTGTCACCCTGAGCCCCGGCGGGATGCACATCATGTTGCTGGGCCTCACTCAGCCGCTCCGCGAGGGACAGTCCTTTCCGTTGACGCTCTCGTTCGACCATGCTGGGCCGCAGCGGGTGACCGTCGCGATCGAGAAAGCTGGCGCCATGGGACCTGGAGGGCAAGCAACCGGCTCACCGCCGATGCATATGCAGCATTGACCTGGGTCCGCGGGGCCGTATCACGGTGAGCTTCGCCGATCAGGCCGGGCTCGATGATCAGACGGAGCGGATTTTATTGTAGCCCATCGCCCGGTAGATCACGAACGAGACGAGCCAGCTCGCGATGAAGATCCCGATCACGAGATAGCCAAGCACGCCGAAATTATCGGCGGCGATGTTGACGGCGTCCCATAGGCCACCTGTCAAGCCGAGCTTTTCTGCGACCAAGCCCAGCACCTCGATACCGCCGATGACCACGGCGACGACCACTGAGATCAAGGTGATCGACAGATTGTAAAAGAGCTTGCGCACCGGGTTCACGAACGCCCAACCGTAAGCGCCCAGCATCAGGATCCCATCGCCGGTGTCGACGAGCGACATGCCGGCGGTGAACAGCGCTGGGAACGCCAGTATCGACCACATGGACAATCCTTTGGCTGCTTCCGCAGCCGAAACGCCGAGCAAGCCGATCTCGGTGGCTGTGTCGAAACCGAGTCCGAACAGGAACCCGAGCGGGTACATGTGCCAACTATGGGAAATCAGCCCAAACAGGGACCGGAACAACCGGCCGAGTACCCCGCGCCGTGCGAGAAAGACGTTCAGCTCGTCCTCGGTATATTTTCCGCCGCGCCTGACCCGCCGAAAAAGCCGGAAAACCCCAGCGAGCACGATGATGTTGATGACCGCAATAAGAAAGAGGAAGAGCGCCGAGACCAGAGTACCCACCACAGCACCGGCCTCGAGCAGCTCGGGGAAACGATTCTGCAAGGTGCTCGCCGTCAACGCGATCAAACACGAGGCCAAAATGACGACGGTCGAGTGGCCGAGCGCGAAGAAAAACCCCACCGCGATCGGACGCTTGCCCTCCTGCATTAATTTGCGGGTGACATTGTCGATCGCGGCGATGTGGTCGGCGTCGACCGCGTGTCGCAACCCGAAGCCATAAGCGATCAGCGCCGTGCCAAGCAACAGCTGGTGATCGTAAAACGCTGCAAACGCCCATGCCCACGCCAACAAATTCGCGACGACCAGGACGCCGTAAAGCCCGATTATCTTGACCCTTACCGTGGCTCGACGATCGCCGAAGAAGCCGAGCGAGAGATCGATCAGCGAAGGTCGCATCGCCAGCGTCCCCGTCAGAACGTCATACTCAAGGTGAGCCGGGCCGAGATCGGCTCGACCGGCTTGAAATGAATGTCGTAGACCGGCGCCGTCTCGTTCGCCAATTGCGAGGGGTAAAAATAGTCGATCTGATGGGCACCGGTATTATTGAACAGGTTGAAGATGTCGGGCCATAGCTTCGCCTGCTCGGGAATTTTGTAGCCGACCCGCAAATCGACGAGCGTTGTCGGTTTCGAAAGTCACGCTATCGTCCTCGATCAGTGGCCGCCGACCGAAATAGCGAATTTAAGCGCGCCGAACCACGGACCGAGATCCTCGATCGTAGCACCCGCCGTGGCGATCATGTTGGCTGCGCCCGGGATGTAGTTGCCGGGACGGCCGGGCTCAATATAGCTGGTTCCGGGGTCACCATCGGCGTAGCGCGCGTGGGTAGCGGCGAAGTCGCCATCGAGGCGCAACCAAGGAAGCGGCTTGTAGGAGCCGCTCAGCTCGACGCCCTTGCGCTGGCTCGGGCGGCCCGGTGTGGTCATGGCCTCGTCGCCGTCGAACGTCGCCTCGCCGGCGAGATTGAGCACAAAGAGTGGCCCCTCGAGTTTGAGGTTGGGCACGGGCTCCGACCGCACCCCGACCTCGTAGCCGGTCGCCTTGGTGAGTAGCGGCGTACGTCACGGACGGCTCGTTACCGTGCCCGTTGAATTCGAAACTCGGAAGCACGCACATGGTGCCAAGCCGGGGCGGCGCCATCTCCACATTCACGTACGGGAAGCGGGCTAGCCGACCGCCGCCGGCACGATGACGCGAACTCCGTCGTTGCGGGTGTTCCTCCCTCGCTCCCACCGCCGACCAAGCCCGTCTTGACGTCCAGATAGCGGGACAAACACAGCCTAGCTCACCCGTTCCGGGAGTTCGGGAATTTCCCGGTGTCAGTGGCGGTACCGGCGCTCCCGCTTGGCTACAAGAAAGGGAGGCTGTCATGCGCTCAGCGCATGGTGCCACGCACAAAATTCGGATCGATTCCTCGCGGCTGCCAACTCACCAATATGCGACCCATTCTTATTCGCAGCAAGCATTCTGGCCTGCAGGTTTTTGCATCCCTGCGATGGTCTATTCGCATTCCTAATGAGATTGCGAATAGATCGCAACGTCGGTTATGTATCTCGTTGATACGCTAGAGGGTGCCGCATGTACGTTTGCCTCTGCAACGCCATTACAGATCGCGAATTTCGCGCCCATGCCGTGGACGAGAACTGCACGGTATCGACGCTCTACCGGTCCCTCGGCACAAAGCCACGATGCGGCAAATGCGTCCCCTATGTAAGGCAGTTGCTGCAGCAGATGGTCGAGTTCCCGCACCCACAACCC
>DATEQL010000800.1:0-4587 GCA_035272665.1 Allostellaceae bacterium | reverse complement strand
GGAAACGAGAGGTCGCCGACAAACCGCCCTTGCCCGGTCAGGAGCGGCGGATCCTCGAGCCGCAGCACCGATCGGCCGACGAATTTCGGCTCGAACGGTGCAGCTGGATACGCGCCTGCCGCCATGTCATGCTCCGCCCGACCCGACGCCAACCCCGGAGCCAGCGATGATCGACCTATACGCCATGGGAAGCCCGAACGTCGTCAAGATCTATATCGCACTCGAAGAGATGGAGCTGCCTTATACGGTGCACCCCGTCGACGTCTTTGGCGAAGGGCAGTTCAAGCCCGAGTTCCTAAAGCTCAACCCGAACGCCAAAGTGCCGGTCGTCACCGACCATGACGGCCCGGGTGGCAAGCCCTACACGCTCTTCGAATCGGGGGCGATCCTGCTTTATTTGGCGGAAAAAACCGGCCGGTGCCTGCCCAAGGACCCGGTCGCGCGGTTTGATGCGATCCAGTGGATGATGGTGCAGATGACGCTCGTCGGCCCGATGTTCGGGCAATACGTCCATTTCATGCGGTTTGCCCCCAAAGGCAACGACTACGCGCTCGACCGCTATCGCACACAGGTCCGCCGGGTCCTCGCCACCCTCGAAGAGCGGCTCGGCGTGGTACCTTTCCTCGGCGGTCAGACCTATTCGATCGCCGATATCGCGACCTTCCCCTGGGCGCGCGGCGTCGGCGCCTTCCTCGGCAAGCCCGCCGAAGCGGACTACCCCAAGCTGATGGCGTGGGTCGCGACGATCGACAGCCGTCCGGCGGTGAAGCGGGCGTTGGCGGCGGTCGACGAGGTGCGGGCGAAGACGACGCAGTTCGACAAGGCCGGCGACGAGGCGAAAGACCACCTCTTCGGCCGCGGCCGCCACGCCGCGTAGCGCGCCCCTCACCCACCCGCCCTTCGGGTCCCCCCTCTCCCGAGTCGTCATTCCGGGATGGCCCGAAGGGCCAGGCCCGGAAGCCATGAACACGAAACGCGGGTGTCGTGCGTAGTCGGGTTCGGCCCGTGTGCATGGCTTCCGGGCTCGCGGGCCTTCGCCCGCGCCCCGGAACGACGATCGTCTCGCGTTCCATGCACAGCCCGCCAAGCCGAGGCCGACCTCAAGCCAGGGAGTATTGCAACCCCGATGATCAGGTCGATCTATGCCAGCGTTGCCAAAGCCAGAGAGCCGCGAGGACGAGCAACGATCCGATAACAGCGGCCACCACGTCTCTCAGTGATATTGTCACTTGATCGAGCCCGCGGAGCAGCCCGAACAGACGAAACAGCAGGCCGCCGACGAAAGCGCCGGCCAGGCCCAGACCCAGATTGCGCAAGGCTCCAAAGCCCTTGCGTTCCCGCTTGATGATCAAGCCGGCGAGGCTTCCTCCGAGCAGGCCGATGATCAGCCAAACGACAAATTGATCGAGTGAGAACATCCCAGGCCCCCCGCGGCTGACCAAAGCCCGCCCCTTGGCTATGTTGTTCGATTCGCGTTGGCTAGTACCACACCCATCCCAGTGTCCTTTCCTATTACCAGAATCTGGGTATATATTGGTATAGAGAGTGAAATGGAGGGTCCTATGGTCAAAAATACGTCCATCTCTCTCGGCGACCATTTCACCAGCTTCGTCGACCGGCAGCTCGCCCACGGCCGCTACGCCTCGGCAAGCGAGGTCGTCCGCGCCGCTCTACGCCTTCTCGAAGAGCGCGAAGTCAGGCTGGAAGCTCTTCGTGCGGCGCTGATCGAGGGCGAGCAGAGCGGCTCTTCAGCACCGTTCGATTTAGATCGCTTCGTTGAAGAAAGGCACCAGTCGTCGCCGGAATGACGGGGGACCTGTTATCCCCTGGGGCCCGGGCTGACTTCGGACAAATCTGGGAGGACATGGTCCGGAACTGGGGCAAGGACCAGGCCGCCCGCTACATTCTCGCTATCCGCAATGCCTTCCAGGCTCTGGCGAACGGTCGCAGGCAGGGCCGTCCCATCGACGATATCCGTCCCGGATTCCGAAAATTGGCCGACACTCGCGTCAGGTCAAGTTCCATAATATCCTGGGTCGCAGCCGCAGCTTATCCTTCGGGAACAGCCAGCAGATGAGCGGGGAGCGGACAGAGCGCCGGTTAGCGGCCATCTTGGCGGCGGATATTGCTGGCTATAGCTGGTTAATGGGTGCCGACGAGGAAGGCACGCTAGCGCGGATGAAGGCGCACCGCCGCGAACTGATCGACCCCAAGATCGCCGCACATCGGGGTCGGTTGGTCAAGACGACGGGCGACGGATTGCTCGTCGAATTCGCCAGCGTGGTGGACGCTCTGCGCTGCGCCACCGAGGTGCAGCAGGCGATGGTCGGGCGCAATGCCGGAATCCCGGCCACCGAACGGATCGACCTCCGCATGGGTCTCCATCAAGGCGACGTCGTCGTCGAGGACGGTGACATCCTTGGTGACGGGGTCAATGTCGCCGCCCGCCTCGAAGCCCTGGCGGAGCCGGGCGGCATCTGTGTTTCGGCGCGAGTGCAGGAGGACGCGGCAGGCAAGCTCGACTTGGCCTTCGACGACATCGGAGAGCACAGCCTTAAAAATATTGTCCGCCCGATCCGCGTTTACCGAGTGGCAGGTGGCTTTGCTGCGACCACGCCAACCCGGGCGAGTTTGCCGCTGCCGGACAAGCCGTCGGTCGCGGTCTTGCCGTTCCAGAACATGAGCGGCGACCCCGAACAGGAATATTTCGCAGACGGCATGGTCGAAGAAATCACCGCCGCGTTGTGCCGCGTGCGGGATTTCTTCGTCATCGCGCGCAATTCCGCCTTCAGCTACAAGGGGCGGGCGGTTCCCGTGCAGCAGATCAGTCGGGAACTGGGTGTGCGCTATCTGATCGTGGGAAGCGTGCGCAGGGCGGGCGACCGCGTTCGCATCACTACTCAGTTGATCGATGGGCCCTCCGGCAATCACCTCTGGGCGAACAGGTACGAAGGCGGCATCACGGACGTCTTCGACTTGCAAGACCGCATTACCGAGTCGGTGGTCGGCGCCATTCAGCCCTCGGTTCGCTCGGCGGAAATCGAGCGGTCGCGCCGCAAGCGGCCGGAAAGCCTCGATGCCTATGATTTGGTGCTGCGCGCCTATCCCAGCGTTTGGTCTCTGGAGCGCGCCGCCAACGAAACGGCGCTAAAACTCCTCGACCAAGCGATCGCGATCGAGCCCGATTATCAGCTTGCTCTTTCACTCGCCGCGTGGTGCCACGCGCAGCAAAGCGTCTACAACTGGACGGCTGACCTGGGCAGCGCGCGCAGCGAGACGCTGCGCCTGACGCGGGCGGCGGCCGCGCTCGGCGGCGAGGACCCGACCGTCCTGACGGTGCTGGGGGCAGCGCATACGATCGTGCGCGACTACGAGATCGCCGCTCGGATGCTGGAAAGGGCGTTGACGCTCGACCCGAACTCGGCCTGGGCGTGGAACCGCAGCGGCTGGCTGGAATCCTATCTCGATCGGGTGGATACGGCGATCGAGCATTTCGAGCGCGCGCTCCGTCTCAGCCCGTTTGATCCGATGAATCTCAACGCTTTCATCGGCATCGGCGGTGCGCATTTCGTGGCGGGCCGTTACGCCGACGCCGTCGGCTGGTTCGAAAAGGGGCTGCTCGACCGGCCTACAGCAACCTGGGTCTATCGGACTATCGTCCCCGCTCTTGCCCTGCTTGGGAGGCACGATCAGGCGCGGGCATATCTCTCGCGACTGCTCGACGAGTATCCGGACCTAACCATTGCAAAAGTGGTTTCGGCGCTCCCCTACTCGCAGCAAGCGTTGGATCGGATGGCCGAGGGATTGAGGTTGGCCAGAATGCCGGAGTGAGCGATTTCGGTCGGCGAGCCCGCCCGAAAGCTGGTGACGCGCCTATACTGTTCGGCACCTCGATACGCACGGAGAAAAGGGAACGACATGGGACGCAAGTTCGCGAACATCCTCGAAACGGTTGGGAATACGCCCGTGGTCAAGATCGGGAAGCTCGCCCCGCCGGACGTCAACCTGTTTGTCAAGATCGAAGCCTTCAACCCTCTGGGCTCGGTCAAGGACCGGCTGGCGCTCGGGGTGATCGAGGACGCCGAGCGCACCGGCAGGCTGAAGCCGGGCCAGACCGTCGTCGAAGCGACGAGCGGCAATACCGGTATTGGCCTCGCGATGGTATGTGCGCAAAAGGGTTACCCGCTGGTCATCACGATGGCCGAGACGTTCAGCGTTGAGCGGCGCAAGCTGATGCGGTTTCTCGGGGCGAAGGTGGTGATCACCCCCGCCGCGGAACGCGGTATGGGCATGGTCAAAAAGGCCGTCGAGCTTGCCGAGACGCACGGCTGGTTTTTGACGCGGCAGTTCGAGAACGAGGCCAACGCCGACATGCATTCGCGCACGACCGCGAGAGAGATCATCGCGGATTTTGAAGGCGAGCCTCTGGATTATTGGGTGACCGGCTTTGGCACCGGCGGTACGCTGAAGGGCGTCGCACGGGTCCTCGCCAAGGAACGCCCGGAGACGAAGATCGTCGTCTGCGAGCCGGCGGATGCGCCGATGCTGACGAGCGGCGCCCCGCAGCCGCGGCAGCCGGACGGGTCG
>DATEQL010000799.1:0-7981 GCA_035272665.1 Allostellaceae bacterium | reverse complement strand
CCGCCGGCCTGCCGCCGCGCCAGTCCTCCCACGGAAAATAACGATACCAGCTATGCCACATCGCCTCGGCGGCACCGCCCGGCCGCGCCTCGCGGACGAGGGCGAGGTAGGCCACCGTCAGCGCGCGGCCCCGCGCATCTTCGATACGGTCGCGGTCGCCAAAGGTGTAGAGCTGCTCGACATAGCCAAGTCTCTGGCCCGTTTGCCGCTCAACCCAGGCGCGCAGCCCGACCTCGAGGGTGCGATGCTCGACCTCCAAGGGCCCGGACGGCAGCGCCTCCCTCGGTTCGTGCCCAATGCGCAACGTCAGCACGCGCGGCTCGTCGATCGTCGCCGTCACGATCGCCGCACTCAGTCGGATCGCCAGCGCCGCTCTGCGTGCGCTGTGGCGCGCAACCGCACGGCGAGCCGATCCGACTGCACCGTCTGCGGACCTCTCCATGCCTCGCGGTCACCTTCTGAGCTGCATCCAACGCAGCATACCATATCCTCGGTGCTTAGACGGGCGAGGCCGACGCGGCGCGCGAAATGCCCCCGATGCGCGAGGATCGGCGGCAGCATCAGGGCGCCGCCTCAGCAGCTTTCCTCCAGCGCTCGCGGCCGGCTGTCGAAATCGCGTATCTCGATTGCGTTGGCAAAAGTGTCGACCACCTTTGCCAATTCGGCTGCCTCGGCGGGTGCGAGTGCGCCCCGCGCAACCGCCGCGGCGATCGTCTCCATTGCGGCCGCGAGATCGGCCGGCTTGCGCATCGGCGGGAGCGCGAGCGGCACCAGCCGCTCACGATGCGGCGCGATCAGGCGGTCGAGACAGAGCCGCAATGCGGCCGGGTCGCCGCCGAGAGCGAGCTCGACGGCCTTGCGGGTCAAGGCCTCGGCCTCGCCCTCAAGCAGCAGCTGAGCGGCTTGCGTCGAGCGATTGCGATACCCGCGCGGGCGGCCCGCCGGATTGCCGGAACGCCCCTTCTCGAACGGGCGCCCCCGCTGTTTTTGCTGTTTTTGCAGGAAATTATCAGCAGTCATTAACCTATCTCCGCAGAAATCCAGGACTTCCGGCGCCGTGGCAAACAAAAGAACAGCGGGCTCGAGCTTCCTTGCCGGTCAATCACAAATTGTTAAATCTCGCAGGGGTGCGCGCCTGCGCGGCCTGTCGAAGAAATTACCTGTTCGTCAGGGTTGACACATCATTGCGATATCAGCATATACAATACAATTTGTCAAAAAATAAATAGCGAAGAAACAAATGACGAGAACCCTGTCAACAATCTGGCGGCGAGCCACAGCTTCGGCGAGGAGCCGACGGCCCGCGATCCCCCGCCGCGCGCGACCAAGGCCTCCACGATCGGCGGCGCCACGAGCCTCTTTGCGGGGTAATGGAATCGAGCGCGAGCGGCGTTGACGCGACCGGTTACAAAGTGAGATGAACCCGGCGGCGTTCGTACTCACGCTCGTCCACTTGACGCACACTCGACGAGGTTGAGCGAATTTCGATATAATTCTTCGAGCAGCACCACCTGTTCAGTGCCGGCCTTGCGCATGCGATGGCGGCCTCACTATTCAGGATTACCGGAGATGCCGGAAATGCCGCCCGAGAGTATTAACTTGAGCAGACGAGGTGCCGCGGATCTTTGAGCAGCACCACCTGTTCAGTGCCGGCCTTGCGCATGCGATGGCAGCCTCACTATTCAGGATTACCGGAGATGCCGGATATGCCGCCCGACCGCATCAACACGAACACACCCGCCGCAGCCGAGAACTCGCTCGGCCGATCCAATTTCGTGGCCCTCACCGGGCTGGATTCGCCCCAGCGCCAGGAAATGCTGGCGCGCATTCTCGCGACGATCGACGAAGAGAAGCTGGAGGTCATACGCGTCGCCATTGTCGACACACACGGCATCGTCCGGGTGCGCCCAATCGAGGCGCGCCTGTTTTCTCAGGCGGTGCGGAATGGAGTGGCGTTTACGACCGCGCTTTTCGCGATGGATTCGGCGAATAACATTTTTCAAAATGTTTTCGCCCGTGACGGCGGCTTTGGCCGCGAGACGATGGGTGGCGCCGGCGACATGTTGGCGATGCTCGACCTCGCCACCTTCCGAGTCTTGCCGTGGGCGCATAAATGCGGCTGGGTTCTGAGTGACCTCTATCTCAAATCCGGAGAGCGCTGCCCGTTCGATCCTCGCTTGGTTATGCAAACCGCTTGCGAGCGGCTCGGGCAGCAGCGGCTCACCTATGTCGCCGGGCTGGAAATCGAATGTCACATCTTGAAAGTGACTGACCCACGAAACGGTCTATTGGATTGCACCCAACCGCCGACGCCGCCAGGCGTCGAGGCGTTGCGCCACGGCTATCAGTATTTCTCCGAAAACGTTCTGGATCAGCTGGAGCCGGTGATCACGCCCATTCGCCATGCGCTAATTGGCGTCGGTCTGCCGCTTCGGATCCTAGATCCAGAGTGGGGGCCGGGGCAGATCGAGATATCGCTCGATCCGCTGGAGAACATGGCCGCCGCAGATGCCATGATCATATTGCGGGGTGCGGTCAAGCAGGTCTGCCGCCGCATGGGCCTTCTGGCATCGTTCATGGCAAAGCCGGCTCTGCCCAATATGTATTCGAGCGGCTGGCATCTGCATCAGTCGCTCTTTCATGCAGCGACCGGCAGGAACGCCTTCGCCGAAGATGGTGTTTTAATGTCGGACACCGGGCGGTACTTCGTCGGCGGGCTGCTTGAGCATGCGCGTGCGACGACCGCCTTTTCCAATCCGACGATCAACGGCTACAAGCGGCTCAACGCCAATCCTTTGGCGCCCAATCGGGTGGTGTGGTCCTACGACAACAAGGGCGCGATGTGCCGGCTGGTCGGCGGCATGGGCGACCCGGCGACCCATATCGAGAACCGGTCCGGCGAGCCGGCGGCCAATCCCTATCTCTACATGGGCTCGCAGATCATCGCCGGGCTGGACGGCATGGCCAACACGATCGATCCCGGCGACCCGCTGCCCGACCCCTATGCCCAGACGCAAAGGCCGCCGATGCCGAGCAGCCTGAACGAAGCGGTCGATGCGCTGTCCGCATCGACCATGCTCCGGGAGGCGCTGGGGAACGAGTTCGTCGATCACTACGTGACCGTCCGTCGCCACGAAATCGGACGTTTTCAGTCGCTCGTCACGGACTGGGAACACCGCGAGTATTTTGAGGCTTTTTAGAGCATGATCTCTTCAGGTCGACACATCACTTCGTCACCCCCGCGCAGGCGGGGGTCCAGGGCGACCGCACGTCGTCTGCCCTGGGTTCCCGCTTTCGCGGGAACGACGATTCAATGTGCAGAGGCCATGCTCTAGGCCGAGGGCCCTTCAGCCCGCGTTTTGGGGAGGCCGCCATCGATATTGCCAGCTGGTTGCAAGAGATAGGCCTGGCGGAACACATCGAAGTCTTTCGCGCCGAGAAGATCGACGCGGCGGTGCTGCCGACCCTGTCCGATGCCGATCTCCGGGAATTAGGCCTGCCGCTCGGCGATCGCAAGAAACTACGCGCCGCGATCGACGCGCTTGCCACTGCGCCCCACGGCGGCGCTGTTACAGCACCCGAACCGCTCCGCGCTCCCCCGCCACGGGCGGCCGCCGAACAACGGCACCTTACGGTGATGTTCTGCGACATCGTCGATTCCACGCGACTTGCCGCAGCGCTCGACCTCGAAACCCTGCAACGCGTGATCGACGCATATCAGCACCAGGTCGCCATCTGCGTCGCCCGCTATGACGGCTTCGTGGCCAAGTTCATGGGCGATGGCGTGCTGGTCTATTTCGGCTATCCGCAAGCGCATGAGGACGATGCCGAACGCGCCGTCCGCGCCGGTCTCGACATCGCTGCCGCGATGCCCGCCATGCGAACCATCGACGGCCTCGAACTCGGCTGCCGCATCGGCATTGCCAGCGGTGTGGTCGTCGTCGGCGATTCGATCTCGGTCGGCGCCGCCGCCGAACTGTCCGTGCTCGGCGAATCCCCGAACCTCGCGGCTCGCCTGCAGGCGGCCGCCCCGCGCAACGGTGTGATTATCGCCGCCAGCACGCGTGCGCTCGTCGGCAATCTGTTCGACCTCAGACCGATCGAGCCGCTCGCGCTGAAGGGGTTCGGTGCCGGCGTACCGGCCTGGCGGGCGATCGCCGCCCACGATGACGCCAGCCGGTTCCGCGCCACCCGAGACCCCGCCTCCGCCGCCTTCATCGGCCGTGACGCCGAACTTTCGCTGGTGCTCGACCGCTGGGCCATGGCCGTCGCCGGAGAAGGCCAAATCTTTCTGCTGTCCGGCGAGCCCGGCCTCGGCAAATCGCGCCTCTGTGAGGCGATGTTTTCCCGCATTGCCGCCGAGCCGCATGCCGAAATCCGTCTGCAGTGCTCGCCCTACCATGCCAACAGCGCGCTCTATCCGGTGCTGCGCCACCTCGAACGCACCGCCGGCCTGGCCCATGACGCCTCGCCCGCGGTGCGACGCGCGCATCTCGCCCGGCTGTTTCCTGATGTCACCGCGGCAGAGCGAGCCGTCACGCTTCTTGGTCCCGTCCTGGGCCTGCTGGACGCGGCGCCCGCCGACGCGGCCCCGGCCGGCAGCAAAGCCGAGGCCCTTGCGTTACTGCAGGACCTCCTGCTTGCTCCCGCCGCCGACCAGCCGCTCTGCGTCCTCGTCGAGGACGCACACTGGATCGACCCGACCACTCAGGAGCTGCTCGGCCTCCTGATCGATCGCCTCGGCGAGCGCCACGTGCTGTTACTGATCACGCACCGCCCCGAATTCACCCCGCCGTGGGGCACGCCCGCGCACCTGACGCGCCTCGCGATGAACCGCTTGAGCGCCCGCGCCTGCGCCGGGCTGATCGGCGACCTCGCCCGCGGCAAGGCGCTGCCCGAGGAAGTCCTGCGCCAGATCATCGCCAAGGCCGATGGCGTGCCGCTCTTCGTCGAGGAACTCACCAAGGCCGTGCTGGAATCCGGGCTGCTGACCGAGGATGCCGATGCCTGGCGTCTCGACGGCCCGCTGCCGCCGCTGGCAATCCCCTCGAGCTTGCACGACTCCTTTATGGCCCGGCTCGATCGCATGGCGCCGGTGAAGGAAGTCGCGCAGGTCGGCGCCGCCATTGGCCGCGAGTTTTCGTCGCGGCTGCTAGCGCCCGTCCTCGACACGACCGCGGCCGCACTCGACGCCGCTCTGAGCCAGCTCGTCGAGGCCGGCCTACTGGTAAGCCGCGGCGGCGACATCTATGCGTTCAAACATGCGCTGACCCGCGATGCCGCCTATGCGAGCCTCCTCAGAAGCCGCCGTCAGATCTGCCACCAGCGCATCGCGACCGCGCTGGAGGCGTTCGACGAGGGTTTCGTCCGCGCGACGGAGCCGGAGCTGTTGGCCTATCACTATCAGGAGGCCGGGGATTTCAGCGCCGCCCTCGCCCACTGGATCGCCGCCGGCGACATCGCGGAGCGGCGGGGCGCCACCGAGGAGGCGGTCGCGCATTACCGATCCGCAAAGCAAATTATTGAAGGTGCGGACCTGCCCGCCGCCGACCGCGCCCGGGCGGCGGAAATCCTGATGAAGCTCGGCAATGCGCAGATGCAAACCGCCGGCTACCACTCCGAAGACGTATTGCGACTGTACGAGGAAGCGCGCGACGCCGCGTTGGCTCTTGACCAGCGGGACGAGGCCGCGGAAGCCGGCATCCGCATGTCGGTGTTTATGTTCGGCAGCTGTCGCCATAGCGACGTCATGGAACTCGGCAACAACGTCCTGCGCGGACAGCCCGACCGCTTGCGCCCGGAGACGCTTGTGCACCTGTGGATCATGATGGGCTCCGCCAGTTGCCATCTCGGCGACTTCATACAAGCGGCTACTTTCTCTGAAAAAGCGATCGAGCTGGACGATCAGGTCAATTGCACGCACAAGTCACCCTCTGGGGGTGCCGACCCGGCCATCGTCGCCCGCGACGTTGTCGAAGTAGCGTCACGCGTGATGGGGCATCTCGATCGGTCATTCTCGGTCTCCGAGCAAAGCATGGCGATCGCCCTCGACCGTGGGCATCTGTTCTCGATCGTATGGGCAAGCGTGTCGCGGATTGTTGCACTGGCCAGTTTCGGCCTCTACGCCGAAGCGGTCGCATGCGCTGACCATGCCCTCGCGATTTGTGAACAACACGGGTTCAATTCGCGAATTGGCAATGTTCTCCAGCATCGAGGTCCGCCACTATTCGAGCTTGGCGACGAAGAACGAGGTCTTGCGGACATTAAGCGAGGCCTGATGTTGTGGCGAGAGCGAAGCGGCATCTTTTTGCTGGCGCGCAATTTGGCGAAGCTTGGCGAATATCAACTGCGTGCAAACCAGCTGGAACCGGCCCGCGCCAGCCTCGATGAAGCCGAACGGCTGGCCGAAACCACTGATGAGAAAATGCACCTTGCGGAAATCATTCGGCTGCGCGGCCGCCTATGGCAGGCGGAGGGTCATCGCGAACAGGCCAGGCTCTGCTTTGAGCGTGCTATCGCGCGATCACGCGAGCAGGGAGCGCGCCTGTTCGAACTGAACGCCGCCCGCGACCTCGCCAGGCGCAGCGCCGAAGCAGGCGACACGACCGAGGCATTTGACCGGCTGCGCTCGATCGTGGATTGGTTCCCAACCACTCTCGACGTCCCCGTCCTCGCCGAATGCCGGGCGCTGCTGCGATAGACCGTCTCCCCGTGCATGTTGACCCGGTCGATGAACGGCATGACGTCCATGATGAAGGCGATGCCGAGGATGCGCAGCCAGCGGTTGCCGAGCAGCGCCCTCCCGGTCGCCGCGGGCATCGGCGGCGCCAGCGGTCGCCGCGAAAGCATTAGTTGTACACGGGCTTGGTTCCCGGCGTCGGCGAATAGCCGAAGCTGCCGCGGGCAATGATCGCCTCGCGCCCACCCATTGCGGCGATGCGCGCTCCCTGGTCGGCTTTCGCCAAGGCGTCGGCCGCGTCGGGATCGACGACGCGGCGCAGCGCCGTCTCGCAATCGGCAACAAGACCCTGATAACCCGGCTCGTGCGCCAGGTCGCGCGTCTCCTGCGGGTCAGCGTCGAGGCCGAAGAGCTGCGGCGGCATGCCGACGTAATGGATGTACTTGAATGGCCCCCTGCGGATCATGAAGGCGCCAGTGGCGGCGCCGGCTGCGTGATACTCCGACAGGATCGTTCGGCGCGGCCCGGTGCCGCGTGCGCGGTCGAACAGCGATGCACCGGGCAGATCGCGATCGTCGGGATGCGGCGGCGCGCCGACGCATTCGATGACGGTAGGGAAGCAGTCGACCAGCGACACCGGCTCATGGCAGACCAGGCCTTCCGGCACCTCGGGCCCGGCGAGGATCATCGGCACGCCCGCTGATTCCTCGTACATCGTCGATTTGCCCCAGAGGCGCCGCGTGCCGAGATTGTCGCCATGGTCGCTCGAATAAAGCACCCGCGTATGGTCGGCGAGACCGGTCGCAGCGAGCGCGTCCATCAGCTTGCCGACATTGTCGTCGATAAAGCTGACAAGCCCGAAATACGCGGCAAGCGCGCGCCGCAATTTCACCGCGTCGAATGCCTTGTCATAGATCTGGCATTCGCGGAGCGCCGCGATATAGAGGTGGTCCGGCGCCCTTTCCACCGCGTCACAGAGCGCCGGGAGCGGTACCTCGGCCTCAGGATAGAGGTCATACCATTGCGGCCGCGCGATCAGCGGGAAATGCGGGCAGACCAGCGAGACGAACAGCACCCACGGCTTGCCGGACGGCGCCGCCGCCCGCGCCTTCAGCCAATCGACAGCCGCCGCGGTGATCTTGTCGTCGTAATCCTGATAGCTCGAATTGCCGCACCCGGCGTCGTTGGCGAGGCGTAGTGCCGCCTTGCGTACCGGCAGCGGATCGCGCAGCCAGCCGAGCGGGTCGCCGATCCCGTCGACGACATGCAGTGGCATGACCTCTTGCGTGAAGCCATTGTCGT
>DATEQL010000798.1:0-8777 GCA_035272665.1 Allostellaceae bacterium | reverse complement strand
TCCTGAAGAAGCAGGGCTTCTACTCACGCCACGACTTCGTGGTCAAAGCCGGATGGGTTTCTGACGTGGCCGAAGAGTACCGCCGCCACGTCGCCGAATCGTGTGCATCAGCGATAGTGGAAGCGGTGGACGCCGCTCCTGCCAAGAAGCCGTAAGCCGCCCTAGACCCGATGTTCGCTGAGTAATCGTACCGGCCGGTCTCTGGACATGCACAATGTCGAGGATTGTGCCGGATGACCGGCACAGAGCCTCATGTATGGGAGACGGGCCTGATGGATCCTATCACCTATGTCGGATTGGACGTGCGCAAGCCTGCCCTCGCGAAGGCGAGGCGCGACGGTTTGTGTAGCTCTTGCGGAGGTTGGCCGCCGCGGCGAGCTTCGCCAACTCGGTGTTTTCGAGAACGGTTCCGAGCTTCTGACGAAGCTGGCGGCGCGGCTGAGCAAAAGGAATCGTGGCCTGAACTTCTGCTACGAAGCCGGCATTTGTAGTTATGGGCTGCACCGATTGCTTGTATGGGGCTGATGTTGTCAAGGTCTAACGGTGAAGCCGTGCATTTCATCGGCCAGCTCTGCAGCAGCTCCTCGATTTGCCACGTCAGCTGTGAATTCCCCGCGGTGGCGCAGCCTCAGACGAGACGGCTTGGTGTTCTTCCTTCGCGATTTACTGCGTCGAGCGAGCGGGATGGCGGGGCACCGACAGCAAATGGGCGAAGTCCTGGCACGAGCGTGACTGGGCCGGGATGTCATGGCGGAACCCGCGGAGGGAGATATCGTCGTATTCGAGCGGCGCAGCCGAAGCAATCCAGAAGAGTTGCTCGGCGGCCATGTCGGTTTCTTAATCTCTCAGGGTGACGCGGAGGTTCGCGTTCTGGGAGGTAGTCAGAGAGGCCGTATCAATACTGCCGTCTATCCGTAAAACGGCGTGTTGGGTTCCTTCTACTAATAGTTGTTGTCGATCCGACACGGATAAGATCCCATCGATAGGGGGCGGTTCGACGTCGAACTCGCTCCGGCGATCCGACGCTTCGGCAATCTTCCTGGTTTTCGCGATGGGATTCAGGCGGGGAGACTTATCAGGCAGTTTGTACAACCGGAGCCGTACGCCCACTGCAGCTTTTTGGCCTGCGCATCAACTGCACTCAGCAGCTTGCGCCGGGCAATCTGCGGTTAGACGCGACGACTTCGACCCGGTAGGACTGCAGAAGGCTCGGGGATCCGCATGCATCCAAGCCTCGTTTCCAGGCTGAGTTGCTTCGCGTCATTCTGAGGCGGGTCGAAACCACCCTCATCAATCGTGTTGCGGACCTCTTCTACAGAGGCCCGGAATCACTGCATCAAGTGTTGGGATTGGAGTTTATTATTATCGCCATGCGGATCAAGTCCGACAGGCTCCGCGCCTGCAGCTTCTCGATAATGTGAGCGCGATGCAGCTCGACGGTGCGAAAGCTGATGCCGAGATGGCGGGCGATGACCTTGTTCGGCTCGCCCGCCGCGACCAACTCGAATACGTCGCGTTCGCGGGGTGTCAGCAAGGCCGCGCGGGTCTGCAACGTGGCGCGTTCGAGACGCTCTTCATACGCCCTGTCGTTCCAATGCAGCGCTCGCTCGATATTTTCGAGCAGGGCGTCCTCGCGCAATGGCTTCTCGATGAAATCGAAGGCCCCGGCCTTCATCGCTGCAATCGCCAGCGGAACCGTGCCATGGCCCGTTATAAATATAACCGGGATACGCCAGCCGCGGACATTGAGTCGCTGCTGCAGTTCGAGCCCGCTTATCTGGGGCATTTGTACATCGAGCAACAGGCAGCCGCCTCGCCGCGGATCGTAATCTTCGAGAAACGAGCGCGCCGATGGAAACGCTTCCACTGAATACCCGGCCGCGCGCAGCATAAATCTCAGCCCTTGCCTAACGGCGGCATCATCGTCGACGACGAAGACGGTCTTATCCGGCATCGGTGCTTGTTACCGCCTCGGCGGTCGGCAGGTCGAAGAAGAAGATCGCGCCGGAAGGGACGTTGCGCGCCATTCGGAGGCTGCCGCCATGCGACTCGACGATAGAGTGGCTGATCGAGAGCCCCATCCCCATGCCGAGCGGTTTGGTCGTCACGAAAGGCTCGAAGATCCGGTCCGTCACCTCGTCGGCTATCCCCGGTCCCGAATCGGCCACGGAGATCTCGACAGCATGTTTGCTTTTGCGGCGGGCCTTCACGGCGATCGATCGCCGCGCGGTGTTCGTCCCTTCCATCGCATCCATCGCGTTCCTGAGCAGGTTCAGCAGCACCTGCTGGATCTGTATCCGGTCAGCCAAAACGGCGGGCAAGCCGGGATCGACCCTCGCTGCGATCTCGACCTTTTGCTGCATTGCATCCATGCGTGTCAGACTTACAGCGGCGTCGATCAGAGGCTTCACCTTGGTTAGCACTCGTCGGTATTCGCCGCCGCGGACGAACTCGCGGAGGCGATCGAGGACGTCGCCGGCACGCTCTGCCTGCTGCACAACTTCCGCTAGACCCTCGTGCAACAGTGCGGGCTCGGGCACCGACCCCGCCAGCAGCCGCAGGCAACCCCTGGCATAGGCGGTGATCGCGGTCAGAGGCTGGCTCAGCTCGTGTGCCAAACCCGCGGCCATCTCGCCGGCGAGCGAGACCCGCGACACATGCGCCAGCTCCGCCTGGTGCTTGCGGACGCGAGCTTCCGCTTTTCGACGCAAGGCGATGTCACGTATGACCAGCGTGTATTGCTCGGTGCCCGGCGGGTCGAAGCGTCCAACGCTGAGCTCGATCGGGAACACCTCACCGTCGGCTCGCCGCGCATCGAGCTCCCAGCAAACCGCCTCGGCGGCCGGCGCGCCGGTAATCCGCCTCAGCCGCGCGAGCAGGTCGGGCGGCGCATCGACGAGCTCGTGAATGTCGTGTCCGATCAGCAGGTTGCCCGGAAGCTCGAACAGCCGTTCGACCGCCGGATTGATCGACTGGATCTGCCCGTGCGCATCGATTGTCAGGACGCCGTCCCGCGCCGTATTCAGGATCGCCGCTCGACGCCTTTCGCTCGCAGCAAGGGCGAGGGACAAGCGGTGCCGCTCGCTGACTACCGCCCCGAGCATCAGGCCAGTCGCAGCCAATGCGAACATCAAAAGTTGAAAGGCGCGAAGCGGAACCTCCCACTGGTCGCGAATCTCCAACCCGGCGATTAGCCCGGCCTGGATCGCCAGCAGAGCCCAACTCGCGGCCACCACACCGCGGCGCGTGGCGATCCAGATGAGGGGCAGGAACAGCACGTAGAAGACCCCGAAGGGATGATCGCCGCCGATCTGCAAAAACACCGCCGCTAGTGCCGCGACGACGCTCGCCCCTTGGGCAGGAACCTCCACCAGCTGAAGCCAATTTCGCCTGCGATCGGTTGGCGCGGGGAGTACCGAGGATTGGGTGATCATAAGCAGCGGCGGGGCGAATACGACGATGCCGATCGCGTCGCCAATCCAATATTGAAACACGGCGTCGGCAAATCCGGTCCACGGCACGACCCCGGCGGCGGCGTATGTCGCCACAAAACCGGATGCGACCAGGCAGGAACTGATGCTCGCTACCAGAAAGAGCACGACGACATCGGAGGTCCTGCGGAGGCTCGCTTCGAAGCGGACATGGCGCAGTATGGCGGCGGCGCCGGCATAGCCGACGGTCACCACGGTCGCCGCCACGAATAATGGAGCCGGCAGAACGGGGATCTGCGAAAGCGTCGCATCCGATATCAGCTCAGCGATCAGCACGAGCGGGGACCAGCGCACTCCCTTGATGATCAGCAACGCCAGCATGACGCCCGTGGACGGATTCCACGGCGTGATGTTGATGCCGTGCAGCGGCTCGATAAAGCTTATTCGATCCAGCGTTACGTAGACCGCGACGTAGGCAACCGACAGTACGATTGCCCTCCAGGCCTGTCGCGCCCGCGGGCTCGGCGGAGCCGCCCATTCCGGCACATGCACGATATCGTCGACAGCCACTTCCATGTCAGGTTTCCCAGATCATCGGCCCTCGAGTAGCGTGCGCTGGTTGGCTCATGCACCGAGCGCTCGCCAGGGTAGCCCGCGAGAGCGGCAAAGTAATATGCGATCCGGTCGCTCCGGGTTCCTCACTTTGCTTCCGCCTCTGGCGTGACCGCCATACGTGTTGGCACGTATTCAACCTTCTTTACCGGTAACGCTACACCGTGTGACATGAGGAGTGAACCGAAGTATGCCAAGGCCGATGAGTAGCGGACGATCGATGCCTTGCTCGCTCGATAGGCGAAAATACGAGAACTCCAAGATATGCAAACCTTCTGGGGGGACATCCAATGTTTAAAATACTTATACTTGTTTGTTCGATAAACCTTGCACCGCAGGATTGCGAGATAAAAAATGCAATCCATGTGATCGCGGGCCCGATGGCATCGAGCGAGCTGTCCTGTCGCCGTTCCGCTCAGGCGCTTCTCGCCGGGACGGCCGTCGTCTCCACTGATGAGCAATACGTCAAGATCCAATGCAAGCGCCGTTCCTCGACGAAAGCCGCGACTGATCCTTCTGAGGGCGCGCCTGTTGATCGGTGACGGCAATCACCCCAACACGGGCAAGATAAGCCAACCAGTGGCAGCCTGTTATATGCCGCCTACGGCACGCTTCTCAGCAACAGCCCTACGATGTCAAACGGCTTGCGATGACGCCCAAGGTCGACCCGACCGGCGTTGCGCGCCCCCCATTCTGTGGAGGAGGGAATTATGGACGTGATTCTGCGGCCCGGCAGGCCCGAAGACGCGGACGCCTGCGGGACGATCGTTTTCGAGGCATTCAAGTCGATCGCAAGCCGGCACAATTTTCCGCTCGATATCCCCTCGGCGGATATCGGTATTGGTCTGGTGACGAAGATGCTGTCGCATCCCGGGTTCTACTCGCTGATCGCCGAGAAGGACGGAACCGTCGTCGGCAGCCTCTTTCTCGACGAGCGCGGGTCGATCGCTGCCGTCTCTCCGCTCACCATCAGTCCGGCAACGCAAAACCAGACGATCGGCCGCCGGCTGATGCTAGCTGCTCTCGAGCGCACAGTTGAGCGTCGCTTTGCCGGGGTCAGACTGGTGCAATCCGCCTATCACTATCGTGCCTTGTGCCTATACGCAAAACTCGGCTTTGTGGCCCGTGAGCCGCTGTCGAAAATGGGGGGAACGCCGCTAGGCGTCACCTACCCCAGCTACGAAGTACGTCCGGCTACCCTCGCCGATTTGGCCGCCTGCAACTCGTTGTGCCGAAGAGTTCACGGACATGACCGCGGCGGCGAGCTGCATGACGCGATCGGTCATGGGACGGCGCGCGTCGTCGAGCATCTTGGGGTCGTCACTGCCTATGCGACGGACATTGCGTTTTTTGCCCACGCCGTGGCCGGCTCCAATCAGGGTCTGAAGGCGCTGATCGGCACCGCTTCGGGCTTTGGAGGCGGCGGGTTTTTGCTGCCGACCCGCAACGGCGAGCTGTTCACCTGGGCTCTGCAAAACGGCCTGCGTCTGGTTCACCAGATGAATCTGATGACGACGGGGCTGTACAACGAACCGGCAGGCGCCTATCTGCCTTCCGTAGCATACTAGAGCCAAGTTCTCGATCGACGACTGAGAGCCAGATGTCTGACAGCGCGGTCGGCGACCTCCAGCGGACGGTGGCTGAATGCCCCAACCTCGGCGGCATGCCCGCGGCGCATCTCGACACCGCCGATATGAGCGGCGATATCGTGCTGTCGGTGAGCTACGCCAGCGCCAGCCGCCGGGTGTCGCGGTAGCCGGTCTCCGACAGCTCGCCCCAATCCATCACACCGGCGAGGAAAGCCATGTAGCTGTCGTAAACCTTGCGCGTCAGCGGATCCTTGGCGGCGGTGTCGGCGACAACTTCCTTGCTTAATTTTCCGAACGTCTTTATCAGCTCGTCGTTGAATCGCAGAATCTTGATGCGCTTGTCGGCGCGCAGGACCTTGAGCGCCTTGACATTCTCGGCGTTGAATTCGGCGAGCGACCTAGTCAGCTCGGCGGCGGCGGCGGCTTCGATCAGCGCGCGCTCGGAGGGTGTCAGCTCGTCCCACAGCGTCTTGTTGATACCCAGCGTGATGTTGGTGCCGGGTTCGTGGAAACCCGGACAATAGTAATAATCGGCCGCTTTATCGAACCCCATTGCGATGTCCATCCAGGGCCCGACCCACTCGCTGGCATCGACCGCGCCGGATTTGAGCGCGCTGACGACCTCGTCGCCGGGGGTGGTTACGACCGTGGCACCCATGCGGCGCAACACGTCGGCGCCGAGCCCCGGCATGCGATAACGAAGGCCCTTGAAGTCCTCCGGGGCGTTGACTTGCTTGTTGAACCAGCCGCCCATCTGGACGCCGGTATTGAGAGCCATCAGCGGCTTGATGTTGAACTGGGCGTCGAGGTCGTCCCACAGCGCCTGCCCGCCGCCGAAGGCAATCCAGGAACTCAGCTCGTCGGCTGTCATGCCGAAGGGCACGTCAGAAAAGAAGTTCAATGCCGGCGACTTGGAGCCGAAATAGTTGTCACCCGAATGATACATGTCTGCGGCGCCGGCAGAGACGGCATCGAAGGTCTCAAAGAACTTGACGAGGGTGCCGCCCGGGTAGACGGTGACCTTGAGACGCCCGTCCGAGATCGCGGTGATCGATCTTGCCAATCGCTCGGCGCTGGTCTGCAGCCCAGGTGAGTTCTTCGGCCAATCGGTTACCATCTTTAGTTCTTTGATGCCTTGCCCGATTGCCGGTGCCGGCAAGCTCCCAGCTGTTGCAATAGCGGTAGCACCCAGCAATACCTCGCGGCGTCGTGTCGTCATCGCTGCCCCCTGCTACGCCAGCGCCAGCCGTCTGGTGTCTCGATATCCGCTTTCCGACAGCTCACCCCAATCCATGACACCGGCGAGAAAAGCCATGTAGCTGTCATGAACCCTGCGGGTCAGCGGGTCCTTGGCGCCGATTTCGGCAACGACCTCCTTGCTGAGCCTGCCGAACTCCCTGATCAGCTCATCGTTAAACCGTAGGATCTTGATCCGTGGGTCGGCGCGCAGCACATTGAGCGCCTTGACGTTCTCGGCGTTGGACTCGGCGAGCGATCGGGTCAGCTCCGCACCCGCCGCGGCCTCGATTAGTGCGCGGTCCGAGGGCGTGAATCCATCCCACAGCGTCTTGTTGATGCCCAACGTTACGCTTGTGCCAGGCTCGTGGAAGCCGGGGTAGTAGTAATAGTCCGCCACCTTATCGAGGCCCATCGCCATGTCCGCCCACGGTCCGACCCACTCGCTGGCGTCGATCGCGCCGGATTTGAGCGCTGTCATGATCTCGCCGCCGGGCGTCGTCACGACGGTGGCACCCATGCGGCGCAAGACTTCCGCGCCGAGACCCGGCATGCGATAACGCAGGCCTTTGAAATCCGCCGGACTATTGACCTCCTTGTTGAACCAGCCACCCATCTGCACGCCCTCGTTGAAGCACGATAGTGGCTTGATATTGAAGGGTGCGTCGACTTCGTCCCACAATGCCTGCCCGCCGCCGAAAGCGATCCATGAGGCCAGCTCGTCGGCGGTCATGCCATAGGGCACCTCGGCAAAGAAATTCAACGCCGGAGACTTGTCGCCGAAATAGTTGTCACCTGAATGATACATGTCAGCGAGCCCGGCAGAGACGGCGTCGAAGGTCTCGAAGGCCTTTACCAGTTTATCTGCCGGATACACCGTTATTTTGAGCCGGCCATCCGACATCACGGCAATCGATCGAGCGAGGCGCTCGGCACTGATTTGATAGGGGATGAAATTCTCGGGCCAGCTAGTTACCATCTTGAGCTCTCTAATGCCTTGCGCGATCGCCGGCGCAGACAAGCCTCCCGCAGCCGCAACGGCGGCCGTCGCCCCTAGCAGCACTTCGCGGCGACGTGACTTCATTGCATCTCCTACGCCAGCGCCAGCCGCCTGGTGTCACGGTAGCCGGTTTCCGACAGCTCGCCTCAATCCATCACACCGGCGAGGAAAGCCATGTAGCTGTCGTAAACCTTGCGGGTCAGCGGATCCTTGGCGGCCGTGTCGGCGAGAACCTCCTTACTGAGCTTGCCAAACGCTTTGATCAGATCGTCGCTGAATCGCAGGATTTTGATGCGTTTGTCGTCGCGCAGGAGTTTGAGCGACTTCACGTTCTCGGCATTGAACTCGGCGAGCGATCGGGTGACTTCGGCTTGCGCCGCAGCCTCGATCAGCGCGCGCTCGGCGGGACTCAGCCCGTCCCACAGCGTCTTGTTGATGCCGAGGGTGGTGTTGCTGCCGGGCTCGTGGAAGCCGGGGCAATAGTAATAATCGGCCACGGTGTGGAGCCCCATGTCCATGTCGACCCACGGTCCGACCCACTCGCTGCCGTCGATGGCGCCGGATTTCAGCGCCTGGACGATGTCGCTGCCGGGGATCGTCACCACCGTCGCTCCCATGCGGCGCAGCACCTCGACGCCGAGCCCCGGCATGCGATAACGCAGCCCCTTGAAGTCTGCCCGAACATTGACCTCCTTGTTGAACCAGCCGCCCATCTGCACTCCGGTATTCAAGGCCATCAGCGGCTTGATGTTGAACTGCGCGTCGACCTCGTCCCACAACGCCTGCCCGCCGCCGAATTCGATCCACGCGCAGAGCTCATCGGCGGTCATGCCATAAGGCACTGCGGCGAAGAAATTCAGCGCCGGCGACTTGCTATCGAAATAATAATCTGTCGAGTGATACATGTCG
>DATEQL010000797.1:0-11574 GCA_035272665.1 Allostellaceae bacterium | reverse complement strand
GGTTCGCTTCGGCCGGACGGTAGGCGGCGTACATCGTGCCCCAATCGGTGTCGGTGACGTGATATTCGGGGGCTCGGTTCGTTACCGTGTAGCGAATCAGATTGTCGGCCGGGACATCCTCGGGAGCGACCGAGCCGGCGTGCAGAAAGCCGAAATGCGAGGTGTCGATGTCGCCTTCGAGCGCCTGCAGCCAGTTGCATTCGCGCTGTGCGAAGATGATCTGCTGCTCACCCTCGGGCAATAGCGAGGCCTCGATACCCGGCAGTGGCGGCGCCTCTTTGCGCGCACCCATATAGACCCAGACGAGGCCGTTGCGCTCGGCCACCTTGTAGGCCTTGGCTTTGACCTTGTCCCTGAAGTCCTGATGCGGCGGCGCGTTCGGCATGTCGACGCAATTACCTGCCGCGTCGTATTTCCAGCCGTGGTAAACGCAGCGGATGCCGTTCTCCTCGTTGCGCCCAAGGAACAACGAGGCGCAGCGGTGCGGGCAGCGATGGTCCATGACCCCGACCCGGCCCGAGCTGTCACGGAATGCGATCAATTTTTCGCCGAGCAGCATCAACCGCCTCGGCGCGCCGTCGCATTCGAGCTCCGACGACATCAGCGCCGGGATCCAGTACTGCCGCATCATTTCGCCCATTGGCGTACCGGCGCCGACGCGGAGCAGATCGTCGCTGTCCTTCTGCTTGCTCATTGCTTACCTCACGACCAGTAGGCAAAACCGAGGCCGGTGCCGGACCCGGCGGGAGTGCGGTAGCCGGGGACGTAATGCGACCAAGCCAGATCGAGATGCTCGACCGCACCGCCGACGCTGATCCACATGCGGATCTCGGAACTGCCGGAGTTGAGTTTTTTGCGCGACAGTGACTGCAACGCTTCGCCGTCCTTGCGCGACAATGCGTCGATGACCCCGCGGTCGAGCTCCTCATCGACGACGAAGTGACTGAGCCCGCCCGAGCCGGCGATACCGACGCGAGCGTCGCCCGGCCAGCTCTCGACCGCCGCGCGGATCGCCTGGCCGAGCTTGTAGCAGCGCCGCGGCGTCGGCTGGTTCGGCGGGTAATAGGTGTTGAGAAACACCGGCACGACCGGCAGGTCGGGGTCTTCCATCAGCCGTTTGCGCACAAAGGCGTGAGCGTGGCCTTCCCCGTGGCCGGGCGGCAACCCGTTCGACGAGGCGATGTCGAACTCGCAGTCGATCAACGAGTTGATCAGATGGAGCGCCAGGTTCGATTGGACCGGATAGTCTCTCGGTGCTTTTTCTTCGTAATAGCGCGCGGTGGCGAGTCGCGACCATTCCGGGCCTTTGAAATTGGGCGAGAGCGGCACGTTGCGGATAGTGTCGCCGTAATAGACGAGGATCGACGGCAGGTGATCCTCGTGGAACAGCTCCTTCTGGTCGTCGCCGAGGATGATCAGCGCGTCAAGCTCGGCGCGGCGCACACTTTGCTTCAAGCGCTCGACCGCGGCCCGGGCCTCGTCGTGGCGCGCGGCAAAGCGCTCCCGCGTCAATTCCGGCAGTGCTCTCGGATCGGCGCGTGTCAGCAATTCCTCGTAGGTGGCCGGGTCGCCCTCCTTGTCGAGAAAGTCCCGCACCCCGTCGCGGTCGATGAAGCTCGGCCAGTCCTTGGCCGGGGTATTCAGCATCGGGGTGTGCGATGTGGCAATCCCGAGGACGATCTTGGCCATGACGGTTGCTCCTCCCATGCTGCGCGGCCGTATCGGCCATTCGAGAGCGTATTGTCGGGCAGCCGACCCGTCAACCTTGTGGGCGCAAACGTCGGATCCTGCGGTTAGCTTGATCCAGATCGATTTGTCGAAACGCCAACCCCGTCATCTTGATCGACGAGACGACCAATCTCCCCCGAACCGGACGTCTTTCTGCCGAAACCCCGGTTCCCCCAGCCGGGGTTTCACTAGAATCCGAGCACGGGCCGCGGTCGTCATCGCGTTTGTGCCGATCCGGGCCTGATCCTATAACAGGGGGGGACAGGCCGTTACCGATCGGGGATTGTCGAATGATCGATATCGCGAGCACGACGAAATTCATCGATCAGTGCTGGGGCGACGAGGTCATCCCGACTCTGGTCGAATACATCAAGATCCCCAACAAATCGCCGTCCTTCGACCCGGATTGGGCGACCCACGGCTATATGGAGAACGCGGTGGCGCTGTTCGAGCGCTGGGCGCGAGCGAAGCTCTCTTCCCTTCCGGGTGCCTCCCTCGAAGTCGTCAGGCTGCCGGGGCGCACGCCGGTCATCGTTATCGACGTGCCGGGCGAAGGCGGGGACACCGTGTTGCTCTACGGCCATCTCGACAAGCAGCCGGAGATGGTCGGATGGGCGGACGGGTACGGTCCCTGGCTTCCACGCCTCACAGGCGACAAGCTCTACGGCCGCGGCGGGGCCGACGACGGATACGCGATGTTCGGCGCGCTGAGCGCGCTCTTGGCATTGCGCGACCAAGGGGTGCCGCACGCCCGTTGCATCGTTCTGATCGAGGCCTGCGAAGAATCCGGCAGCTACGATCTGCCCTATTACATCGATCACCTCGCCCAAAGGATCGGCAGCCCGTCGCTGGTGGTGTGTCTCGATTCCGGGTGCGGCAACTACGATCAACTCTGGATGACCACGTCATTACGCGGCATCGCGTCGGGCACGTTGACGGTCCAGGTGCTCGACGAGGGCGTCCATTCGGGCGACGCCTCCGGTGTGGTTCCTTCGAGCTTTCGGATTCTGCGCCGGCTCTTGTCGCGCCTCGAGGACGAGGAAACCGGAGCCGTTCGCCCGGCGGAGCTCTACGTGCAGGTTCCGCCCGAGCGGGTGGCGCAAGCCCGTCGCGCCTCGGCGGCGCTGGGAGACACGGTCTATACCAAGTTTCCGTTGATGCCCGGCATGTCGGCGATGAGCGAGGATCTGACCGAGCTCGTGCTCAACCGTACATGGCGCCCGCAATTGGCCATCATCGGCATCGACGGCCTGCCGGACCCGATCAACGCCGGCAACGTGCTGCTGCCCTCGACCGTTGCCAAGCTCAGCCTGCGCCTGCCGCCGACCCTGGACCCGGATGCAGCGGGCGACAGGGTTCGTATGCTCTTAGAGAAAGACCCGCCTTACGGGGCGCGCATCGATTACCTGCCGGGATCGAGTGCGGCCGGCTGGAACGCGCCCGCCCTGGCGCCGTGGCTCGAGCAGTCGCTGGAGCGCGCCTCCAAGGCCGCCTTCGGAGCGCCGCCCTCTTACATGGGCGAAGGCGGCAGCATCCCGTTCATGGCGATGCTGGGCGAGAAATTCCCGCAGGCGCAATTCGTCGTCACCGGCGTGCTCGGCCCGCATTCGAACGCGCACGGCCCCAACGAATTCCTGCACATCCCGACCGGCAAGCGCATCTCGGCCGTGATCGCCCAGGTCCTGGCCGACCACCATGCGCAGTCGAAGAGCGGGAGTTTGCGGTGATGGTCGAGAGCTACGAGGGCGGCTGCCATTGCGGCCGGGTGCGGTTTCGGGTGCGGGCCGACCTCTCACGAGCCTCAGAGTGCAACTGCTCGATCTGCACGAAGAAGGGCATCCTCCATCTCACGGTTGCGCAAGAGGATTTCGAGCTGCTGCGCGGCGAGGATGCGCTGACGACCTACCAGTTCAATACCAATACGGCGAAGCACACCTTCTGCAAATATTGCGGTATTCATTCCTTCTACACGCCGCGGCTGCATCCGGACCGGATCAGCGTCAATGCCCGCTGCCTCGAAGGCATCGATATAGCCGCGTTGCGGCCGAAGTTCTTCGACGGGCAAAACTGGGAAGAGGCCGCGCGGTCGCGGCGGGCTGCCGAAGGCGGGTAGGGCGGCCTCTTACGCGCTTCCGATCGGCTGCGTCGCTTCGGCGAGCCAGCGCGCCGTCTCGGGGTCGACGCGCGGGGTCAGAGTCTCGCGAACGTGTGCGTGATAGGCGTCGAGCCAGGCGATCTCGTCGTCGTCCAGCAACGAAGGTTCGATCAGGTTGCGGTCGATCGGCGCCAGGGTCAGGGTCTCGAAGCCCAGCATCTCGCGCTCGCCCATGCCCTCCGTAGGCTGCACCAGGACGAGGTTCTCGATGCGGATGCCGTAGGCCCCGGTCTTGTAGTAACCGGGTTCGTTCGAGACGATCATTCCGGGCAGCAGCGCCTGGCCGTTGGGGGCCTTCGAGATGCGCTGCGGGCCTTCATGGACGCCGAGATAGCTGCCGACTCCGTGCCCGGTGCCGTGGTCGTAGTCGAGCCCCTTCTGCCACAGCGCCCGGCGCGCAAATGCGTCGAGCTGCGTTCCGGTCGTCCCCTTGGGAAACCGCGCCAAGGCCAGCGCGATGTGGCCCTTCAACACCCGCGTGAAGCGTTCGCGCATCTCTGGGGTCGGGTCGCCGATCGCCACCGTGCGCGTCACATCGGTGGTACCGTCGAGATATTGGGCCCCGGAATCGAGCAGATAGAGACTGCCCGGTTCGAGGCGCTTCTCGGTCTCCGGCGTCGCTCGGTAATGTACGATCGCGCCGTTTGACCCGGCGCCCGAGATCGTCGGAAAGCTCAGATCGCGGAAATGCTCGCCCTCGCGGCGGATCGCCTCGAGCCGGTCGCTGGCGGTGATTTCGGCGAGTCCGCCTTTTGGCGCCTCACGCGCGAGCCAGGCCAGAAAACGGGTCAATGCCACGCCGTCGCGCCGATGCGCCGACCGAGTGCCGTCGAGCTCGATCGGGTTCTTGCACGCTTTGGGCAACAGGCAGGGATCGGCGGCGCGGTGAATTTTCCCGTGTGCGGCTTCGAGGCGATCGAAGATCCACGAAGCAGCGGTCGCCGCATCGACCTGGATGCGACCACCTTCCGCGGCGAGCGCGTCGAGTGCTGGGCCGACCTCCTCGGGCGGCATGACGGTCACCGCGTTGCCGAGATGGCGCTCGAGGCCGGGGACGAGCTTGCGCCGGTCGATGAACAAGGTGACGCTGCCGTCTTGTCGCAGGATTGCGAAAGACAGCGGCAGCGGCGTGTGCGGTACGTCGCCGCCACGGATGTTGAGGAGCCAGGCGATCGACTCGGGCATCGTCAGCACTACGGCCGCGCCGGCGCCTTCCTCAGCCAAGGCGCCGCCGATGCGGGCACGCTTTGATTGGGCGCTTTCGCCAACGAAGCGCTCGGGGTGCGGCACCACCGGCGCGATCGGCGCTGCCGGTCGCCCGGACCAGACGCGGTCGACGGGATTAACGGAAACGGCCCGCAACACCGCGCCGGCCTTTTCGGCCGCGGCGCGAAACCGCTCGACATCGAGCGGGGTGTGCAGCCAGGGGTCGTAGCCCAACACCGCACCTCTTGCGAGCGCGGTGCCGATCCAATGCGCCGGCGGCTCGTCGACCAAGTGATGGATTTCGAACAACTGGGTATCGACTTGCGCGACCGCCTGCAGGGTGTACCGCCCGTCGACGAACAGTGCGGCCCGGTCGCGCAGCGCGATCGCCGTACCGGCCGACCCGGTGAAGCCGGTGAGCCAGGCGAGCCGTTGCCCGCGGGACGGGACGTACTCGCCTTGGTGTTCGTCGGCGCGCGGCACGATGAACCCATCGAGGCCCTGCGCCGCCAGTTCCTGGCGCAGGCGCCCAAGGCGCGCCGCGCAGGGCAGCTGTTCGAAATCCGCCGCCGAGAGACCATTGTGATACCCCTTCGCCGTGGCCGCCCGCAGCATTTCGAGCGCCTCGGCCAAGGCCGGCGGTATCGGATCGGCAACCAACGCGTGCCAGCTCATCCCGACCTCGGCCGGGGCCGCCAGCACGCCTTCGATCAGCGTCTCGACACCTTGAGCATCGTAGGCCGACCCGGCTTCCTGCAGCAACCGCCCGAGTTCGCCCCTGTCCGGTTTGGATCCGCTCATCATTATCGACCGCTCCTCTTCCCGCAGTGCCTGCGCCACCTAATAGGTCGGCATAGCTGAATTGCAACGGCGCGCCTGGCATTTGCGCCTTGCGCTGCCACATTTTGTGCAGCGCAGCAAGAGTTTGCCACCGGAGTACATGGTATGTCCGTCTTGAACTTGATCACCTCGGCCTGGGAGGCCTTTGCCGATTGGCGGCGCCGGGAACGGGCCTATGACGAACTGATGGCGCTCGACGACCACTCGCTCGCCGATATCGGCATCCGCCGCTCGGAGATCCGCGCCATCTGCGAGGGTTCCGATAAGCCGGACCGGGCAGCGGCGCTTATCCCGTCGTCGAGGCGAGGCAGATTCCCCTCGCCGAGGACTGTCTGACCGCGAAGTTGGCCAACCCGAATTCATCGGTGGGGGCCTTTCGGCCCCCATCGTCGTTTTGATTTTGGCCCCGGCCGCAGAACCAGGGTCGACCATCCGTCGATGACCAAGCGGCGCTCGAGCACGATGCCGCAGCCGCGGTGCGGGGCGAGTACGATCGGCTCCTGCCGGCGCAGCAACCCCGACAGCACCGCCCTTCCGCCGGGCGCCAGCGCCCGCGCGAGGTCTCGGGCCAGCAGCGCGAGCGGGCGGGCCAAGATATTCGACAACACCAAATCGTAGTGCGATTTACGCCCGGCCCGACCACGGTATCCCGGTGCGCGGCGAACCCGCACCAGGCCAGCGACGCCGTTGCGCGCGACATTGTGCCGGGCGACGCGTACCGCCGTCTCATCGACATCGCTCGCTAACACCCTGCGGTGCAGCAGTTTCGCCGCAGCGACCGCGAGAATCCCCGTTCCGGTCCCGACATCAAGTGGTCGGCGAAACCGATGGCCGCGCGCCAGGGTGTCGAGCGCTAACAGGCAACCCCGGGTCGACGGATGTTCCCCGGTACCGAAAGCGGTTGCTGCATCGACCGCGATCGCGATCGTGCCGGCCGGCACCCGACGGCGATAGTGCGACCCATAGATAAAGAACCGGCCGACTCGCAGTGGCGGAAAAGCGAGCTGGTTCTCCGCCAGCCAGTCGCGCGCCGGCAGCTTTTCCTCGCCGATCTCGACGAGCGTGCCTCCCGCAGCAGCGGCGACGAGGGCCAACCGGGCCGTGAGAGCCGGGGTCAGCACGGGCGAGCGCGGATAGGCCTCGACGCGCCACTCCTCCGGCGCAGTCTCGAAGGCCGACACGGCTCCCGCGGCATCGTCCAGCAGCGAAAACAGGGCGGTCGCCGCGTCCGCGCCGCGAACCTTTGCGAGGACGCGCCAGACGGCGATCACGGGAGCCTCCCCCGCCCTCTCCTCGCCCCCACCCCTAACCTTCCCCTGCTCGCGGAGTAAGGAATGGGAGGGCGCGTCCGGCTTAGACACGCTCGACGTAGGCGTCCATGACCTTTTTGTCGCCGGCCACGTCGAAATGGATCGCGAGCTTGTTGGCCTCGACTTCGGTCACCGTACCGTAGCCGAATTTCTGGTGGAACACGCGGTTGCCCACGGCAAAGCCGCCGACCGCGCGGACCTCCTCGCCGCGGCGTGGAACCGGAGCGCTTTCGATCAGCCTCATATTACGGGATCGCGGGGCGGGCTGCCAGAACGTCGTTGCTTGCGGGACCTCGTTCGCGTTCGGCCAGTCGGCACCCCAGGAGGCGGAACCCCAGGCGCCCCCCGGTTGCAGGCCGAGCTCGGCGATAATCTCGATATGCTCCGAGGGCAGCTCGTCGACAAAGCGCGAGCGGATCGAATTCAGCCATTGGCCGTGGATCCGGCGATTGGCCGCAAAGGAGATGTGCGCGCGGTGCCGGGCGCGGGTCAGCCCGACATAGGCGAGGCGACGCTCCTCCTCGAGTGCCGCGGGCCCGTTCTCTTCGATCGCGCGCTGGTTGGGAAACAGCCCCTCTTCGAAGCCGGGCAGGAACACCGTGTCGAATTCGAGCCCCTTGGCGCTGTGCAACGTCATCAGATTGACCATGTCGCCGCCGGCGTCGGCGGCATTGTCCATGACTAGGCTGATATGTTCGAGAAACCCGCCCAGATTCTCGAACTCGGCCATCGCGACGACCAGCTCCTTCAGGTTTTCGAGCCGCCCGGCGGCATCGGGCGACCGGTCGGCCTGCCACATCGCGGTATAGCCGGATTCGTCGAGCACGATTTGAACGAGGTCGGTATGCGATAGGCTTTCCGCCTGCGCTCGCCAGCGGTCGAGTGCCGCAATGAAGCCGGCGAGCGCGTTGCGTGCGGCGGGTCTCAGCCGGTCACCGGCGCTCAGCACCCGCGCCGCCTCGACGAGCGGCAGACGCTCGGCACGCGCCAGCCCATGCAGCTGCTGCACCGTCGCGGTCCCGATGCCGCGCCGCGGCGTATTCAGGATGCGCTCGAAGGCGAGGTCGTCCGCCGGCTGGTTGATCAGCCGGAGATAGGCGAGCGCGTCTCGGATCTCTTGACGCTCGTAAAAGCGTGGCCCGCCGATGACGCGATAGGGCAATGCCAAGGAGATGAACCGCTCTTCGAACTCGCGTGTCTGGAAAGCGGCGCGCACCAGGATCGCGACCCCGCTCAGCGCATGGCCCTTGCGCTGCAATGCCTCGATCTCCTCGCCGACCCAGCGGGCCTCATCCAAGGCGTCCCACACCGCACGCACGACGACCTTGTCACCTTCGTCCGCCTGGGTCCACAGCGTCTTGCCGAGGCGGCCCCGGTTCTGCGCGATCATCCCGGCTGCTGCGCCGAGAATGTGCGAAGTCGAGCGGTAGTTCTGCTCGAGCCGGGTGATCGTCGCCCCTGGGAAATCGGTCTCGAAGCGCAGAATGTTGCCGATCTCGGCCCCGCGCCAGCTGTAGATCGACTGGTCGTCGTCGCCGACACAGCAGAGATTGCGACGCTGCTGGGCCAACAGGCGCAGCCACAGATATTGCGCGACGTTGGTGTCCTGGTACTCGTCGACGAGCAGATAGCGAAAGCGCCGCTGGTAGTCGGCGAGGACGTCGGGGTTGCCGGTCAAGAGGGTCAGGTTGTGGAGCAAGAGGTCGCCGAAATCGACGGCGTTCACCGTCATCAGCCGCTCCTGGTATTGCCGATAGAGGTCGATCGCCCGGCCGCGGGCGAAGTCGCCGGCATCGGCCCGCCCGACTTTTTCAGGACCGAGGCCGCGGTCCTTCCAGCGCTGGATCATTGCCAGCAGCAGCCGTGCCGGCCAGCGCCGTTCGTCGATGTTCTCCGCCTGGAGGATCTGCTTCAACAGGCGAATCTGGTCATCGGTATCGAGAATCGTAAAGCTCGACTTCAGCCCGACCAGCTCGGCGTGCCGGCGCAGGATGCGCGAGGCAATCGCATGGAAGGTGCCGAGCCACACGCCGTCGCCGGCACGGCCGACCATAGCTTCGAGCCGCTCGCGCATCTCGCGCGCCGCCTTGTTGGTGAAAGTGACGGCGAGCAGCTCGGCCGGAAAAGCGCGGCCGGTGCCGAGGATGTAGGCGAGCCGGGTGGTCAGCACCCGGGTCTTGCCGGTGCCCGCACCGGCAAGCACCAGCACCGGACCGTCGACCGCCTCGACGGCGCGGCGTTGCGCCTCGTTGAGACCGGCGAGGTAGGTGACCCCCGCGGCCGGCGGCCGGGCGAGGACAACAGGGTCGGGCATGTCCAGGATGATATAGCAATATGGGCCGTGCGGTAGATATTGGAACGCTGGAGCAAAGCCGGTTAGAACGGGCAGCATGTCTTCTCGTCCGCTCCGCATCGGCACCCGCGGCAGTCCGATGGCGCTGCGCCAGGCGGCGCTCGTGCGCGACCGCCTGGTTGCGGCCCACCCCGACCTCGCCCCGCCGGGCGCCGTCGAGATCGTCACGATCCGCACGACCGGCGACCGCGTGCAGGACCGCCGCCTCGGCGAGATCGGCGGCAAGGGCCTCTTCACCAAGGAGATCGAGGAGGCGTTGCTCGCCGGCCGGATCGACCTTGCCGTCCACTCGCTGAAGGACGTCGAGACCTGGCTCCCGGACGGGCTCGAGATTGCCTGCGTGTTGCCGCGCGACGATCCGCGCGATGCGTTTATCTCGGCGAAGGCGCCGAGCCTCTCGGGTTTGCCCAAGGGTGCGAGCATCGGCACGGCGTCGCTGCGCCGCCAGGCGCAATTGCTGCGTCTTCGCCCCGATCTGCGGATCGTGCCGATCCGCGGTAATGTGAACACGCGGATCGGCAAGCTGGACGCCGGCGAGGTCGACGGGCTCGTGCTGGCGCTGTGCGGGCTCGAACGGCTGGGTGAAGCCCGGTTGGTGACCGAGATCCTGTCACCCGAAATCATGCTGCCCGCGGTCGGCCAGGGGGCGCTCGCGATCGAGTGCCGTGCCGCAGACGATCGGCTGGGGCCGCTCCTCGAACCGCTCCACGATCCGGGAAGTGCCGCCTGTGTGGCGGCCGAGCGGACAATGCTCGCCGCCCTCGACGGCTCCTGTCGCACCCCGATCGCCGCCCTCGGCCAATTGGACGGCGACCGCTTGCGGCTCGAAGGGCTGCTGCTGAAGCCGGACGGCAGCGCCGAAATCCGCGCCCGGCGCAGCGGCGCAATTGCCGACGCGCAAGCGCTCGGGACCGAGCTCGGCGGCGAGCTCAAGCGCCGCGCCGGTCCCGGCTTCGGGCTCGATTAGAGACCGTCCGCTAAAGAGGCAGGGTAACGCCGCCCCCTCTGCTCCCTGCCGCTCCGGGAAACACAGGGAAAAATTTTGTTCGCGGCCTGCCCGAACCGAGAAGTCTCTTCTCATCAACATCTTGCACGCGGCTCTCCGGTCGAATCGAAGGCGCGGCAGGGAAACGGCAGGGAAGCCCGATAACCGTCGGATCGCCGTTCGGTATCGAGTCGATCAGTGCTGTCATAGTAATCAATCATTGACCGCGGAATCTCGCTTGAGCAAGCGGGGCAGGTGTCGTCCGCGCCGCCCTGGGGTGGAAAGGATGGCGGGAGCCCTATGTCCGAGACAAAGCGCGATTACGAGGTCGGCCGCGGCAAGCCGCCAGTGTACAGCCGTTTCAAGAAGGGCCAGTCCGGCAACCCGCGCGGACCGCGCCCGAAAAACCTGCCGGCATTGCTGGTCGACGCACTCAACGAGGAGGTAGTCGTGACATCGACGGAGAGCGCCGAAAGATCACCAAGCGCGAGGCGGTCGTCACTCAGGTGGTCAACAAATCGACCGGCGCCGATCCGCACGCGACCAAGATGCTGATCGACACGCTGAAGGATGCCGAGAAGAAGGCCGGCATGAACACCCTTATCGCCCACGGCCGGGGGGCTGAGGGCTTTTGGTCCGCGGCGAATTTGCCCCCTTGCGCCGGGCCGCCTCGGATTTCTCGCGCGTCGCGCTCGCGCTGGCCTGTGCCGAGTGAATCACCGCCCAGGTTGCGATGAGGCTGGCGGCGGTGGTGAGACCGCCATAGCTGGCGTAGATCTGAGCGGCCTCGCGACTGGCTTCTTTGATATCGTCGTTGGGATTGGGGATCTGCGGATCGGACGCGTTGCGGATTGAATACCAGGAGATGTCGGCGAAGCTCTGCAGAGCGTTGCCCACCATGGCGTCGCCCATGTCGCAGGCACGGCCGAGCCCCTGTAGCTTGTAATAATTGGTGGAATCGTCGAAGGCGAAGAAATCGGTGGTGACAACGGCATCG
>DATEQL010000796.1:0-2186 GCA_035272665.1 Allostellaceae bacterium | reverse complement strand
GGCTCTGGCGGACGAGCTCGCGCAGCATCGCATCCCAGCTCGGCAGGCTCCCCTGCACAAAGCCGCCGCCATGCGCGTAGATCAGCAATGGCGGCCGCTCGGCGCCGTCCGGCAGGTAGAGGCGGCACGGCACCTGGCCGTACGGCCCCGGCAAGGAGAGGTCACGCTCACGCGCCAGCGGTACTGAGCCCTCGCCGAGAAACGCGCCGATGCGGTCGGTGGCGGCGCGGACCTCGGCCAGGGAGACCTGCGTGCGGTCCGGCGCCACGAAACCGCGGCTCTGCAACAGCTGGCCGGCGGCGACGAGCTCGGGGTCGATCCATGGTGTCGCGTCGTTCATCGTCTCTCTCCCTCCTATTCGGCCGCGCGTGCGGGCTCGGCCGCCGGTGTCGGGGTCGCTGCCGGCAGCCGCGGCAGCACTTCCTTGGCGAGCAGCCGGATGCCCTTCTCGGCTTCGCGATGGTCGAGAAAGCCCGAGCGCCCGATAAAGATGAAATGGCCGAAGCCGCCCACCTTCTCGTAGATGTCCATCATCTGCTTGTAGACGGTATCCGGATTGCCGGCGCAAAGGATGCCGCGGGCGATTGCCTGCTCGGCGGTGATGCCGATCAGGCTCTGGCCCGGGCGTAAAGTGGCCTGGCTCCCCGGCCGCGGCACGGTCCGATAATTTTGTGCGGCGACTTCCGGCGGCATGCGTCCCGGCAGGAATTTCGACATTTGCGGTGACTGTTTGAGGCTGGTGTTCAGAAACCATAGCGTCTTGCTGCCGACCCGCAGACCCTCCTCGTCCGTCTCGCCGACATAGCAGAGAGCGGCATAGGCGAAGCGGTCGGTTCCGGGCGCCGGCAAACCGGCCTCGCGGCGGGCATCTCGATAGGAATCGAAGGCACGCTTGCTGGCTTCGGGACCGCGCAATACGAGCGCGTTGATCATGCCGCGCCGGCCGAGCTCCGCCGAAGTCTCGGGATCGCCCGTCGCCGCCCACATCGGCGGGTGCGGACGTTGATAGGGCGGCGGCCAGATGTTGACGTGGCGGTGGGTGAAGTGCTTGCCCTCCCAGCTGAACGGCCCCTCATGCGAGGTCAGGGTCTTTTGGATCAGGTCGATCGCCTCCCAGAAGCGCTCGACATAGCCGACCGGGTTGGCGTTGCCCGACACCATTTCGCTGTCGCCCGATTTGACAAAGCCGATCTCGAGGCGGCCGCGCGAGATCACGTCGGCGGTGGCGTATTCCTCGGCCACCCGCACCGGATCGGGGCGGATCGTGATCAAGGTCCCGAGAGAGAGGATGCGGACCTTCCTGGTTTGTCGGGCGAGGATGCCGAGGATCATCGGGCTCGCGCCATAGAGGCTGTTGATCCCGGAATGATGCTCGATCGAGACGACGTTGACCCCGAGCTCCTCGCACAGCAGGTGCTCGTCGAGGCACTCCGCGAACAAATCAGCGGCGATCTTGGGGTCGCAATATTTGTTGGGCAGGCTGGCGCGCACCGACTCCGCCCGATCGAGCACCTCCTGCGGCACGAAGGGGTACACGTTCTCGCAATGATACCAAGCGTGCATCCTGTCTCTCCCGGCTACTCTTCGAGGAACGCGGCGACCCGCTCGACAAAAACCTCGGCCTGCTCGATCTCGGGATGGTGCCCGGCGCGCTCGATCAGCGCGAAGCGCGAGCCCGGGATCAGCCGGCTGTAGGCCCGGCCGTAATCCGGCGTCACCACGCCGTCGCTCGCTCCCCACGCCAACAGTGTGGGCACCTTGATCCGCCCGAGCCAGCGCGGCAATTGCGCGTTGTACATATACGGGTGCCAGGCATAGAGGCACAGCGCCTCGCGGTTACGCGCTTGCACCACGAGCGCCTCGTCCGACATCGCGTTGTAGTCCGGCGCGAACCGGTCGGGATCGTGCCAGCTCTTGCGGCGCACCTCGTCGGGCGATCTGTTGAAGACATCGAGGATGTCCGGGGTCTCGCGGTCGCTGACCTTGATGCCGAGCGGATCAACGAGGATGAGCTTGTCGAGCCGATGGCTGCACGCCGCGGCGACCTCCGCGGCGAGCCAGCCGCCGAAGGAAAATCCGATCAGGGTGACCTTGTCGCCCGGCAAGGCGTCGAGGGCCGCGAGGTAGAGATGCACCAGATCATAGACCGTGTCGAAATCCTTGGGCCGCGGCGAGTTACCGAAGCC
>DATEQL010000795.1:0-3919 GCA_035272665.1 Allostellaceae bacterium | reverse complement strand
CCGCCCGAGGCCGCGGTGGTCGCGAGCGTGACCGTGCGCGACATCAATCGGGTGATTGATGAGAAGATCCTCCCTGAGCGTTTCTACACGCTCGAAGGCGGCCGCCGCCTTCATGTCGTCGCCTGTCCGCTGATCGGGTTCTATTTTCGTGCGGCCAAAGCATTGACATCCGAGGAGCGTGGCTTGCTGATTCGACGACTCGCCGAACGGATCGGTCCCGCGATGGCCCGTAGGCCGATCGCACGCTGGAGGAAGACTTCTCGGCCGGCGGATTGGAGCGTGCACGACGGCTTCCTGACGGTCAGCCTTTGGGAGTTCGCGATCAATGCGGAAGACCGCCATGCGAAGCTCACCGAGGCGCGCGAGATGGTGGTGGAAGATCCTGACATCCTCGAGTCGACGCCAGTCATTCGGGGCACGCGCACTCCCGTCTTCGACGTTGCGGCCTCTGTTGCCGCCGGCCTGTCGTACGAGCGTATCCGGGCTGCCTATTCTGGGATCGACAACCGCGCGATCGAGCTCGCCGTGATCTACGCCGAGGCGACACCCCCGCGCGGTCGGCCCCGTCGTCCCGCCGTGCTTGCGCCGGATGCGAGGATCGTGTCCGAACGCAAGGCGGCGAGGCGCGGGACTGCATGAAGCTGCTGATCGACGAATGCCTGAGCGAGGAACTCACAAAGATTGCGAGGGAGCGCGGTCATCCCGAGAGCTCGCGTGTGCGTTGGATCGGCAAGGCTGGCGCCAGGGATTGGGAGCTGCTCCCCGTCATCCTCGACGGCGATTGGACCTTCGTGACCAAAAATTCCGTCGATTTCCGCGGCCCAGCCGATACGCCGGGTTCGAGGCGAATATCGGAAGATCATGTTGCATGCCGGTCTCATCTGCCTCAATGGACCGATCGGTATGGACCTCGATATGCAGATAGAGCTGTTCCAGGCGGCACTCGACGCTCTCGACGAGGACGATGATCTTATCAATCGGGTGCTTGAAGTCACCCTTGCCGATTCGAGCGAAGCAGAACTCGATATCGTTCGTTACGCGCTGCCCGCGGACTAGCAGCAGGAGAACTCGCGTGGGGCGGAAAGATACCCGAAGATGTGCCCCATATGCGGCTGCGCTCGGATTTGATGATTGCGGTGCAGGAGGCGGTGACCGGGTCGGGAGTGACCCAGGCCGGCGCCGCAAAGCGCCTGTCCGTGACGCAACCCCGCCTCAACGACCTCGTCCGCGGCCGCGTCGACAAGTTCAGCCTCGATGCGCTTGTCGAGCTCGCCGCGCGCGCCGGGCTCGCACTGCGCATGGAGATCACCCGGCCGGCTGCGTAGAGAGCATGAACCTGCCGATCGCGGAGGCTGCGAGCGCTCGGGGTCGAGTTTGTCTTACTCCGAGAGAGTGGAACCCGATCATCTCGGACGGCCGCGCCTTGGCGTCTCCGGGCGATCTCTCGCAGCGATGGTGACCTGGACGTCGAATCGAGGCCATGTCGCCGCGTCGCCGCGAATGGCTTCAACCCGGAGCTCACCGGAGCGCGATATTCTCGCCGAGCAGCGTGCCGACGTTGCGCCGATGCGGGCGCGGCCCGGCTTGGCGACGACTGCGGCCGCATCAGTGCGCCCGAAAATTTGCGAGCCTAAAGTTCCTCTGCCGATCCGCTGACAGGCCGCTTTTTTTCCACTGCGACGGCGCGAAAAATTCCGCTGTCGAACGATATACGAATAGATACAGTTAAATATCGCAACACTCTGACAACAAAAGACTTATCGGCAATGGGCGCGATCAATTTCGAGCGCCGCCGTGCTCCTTTTTGGCCTATTTCCGCTGCCGGCAGGGGAAGCTCGGGTTCGGAGCGGCCTCTCGCTCGGGCCGGCCCGAGCACCAAGACAGGCTGGCCCGATCATCGGCGTGCCGGAGCGACCCAGGGCTCGCGTCTCACACCGAGAAGTACTTGGCCTGCGGGTGGTGGACGACGATGGCCGAGGTCGACTGCTCGGGGTCGAGCTGGTCTTCTTCGGAGAGGGTGATGCCGATCTGCTCGGCGTTGAGCAGCGCCAGGAGCTGCTTCTGGTCGGCGAGGTTCGGGCAGGCCGGGTAGCCGAACGAATAGCGGCTGCCGCGATAGCCTTGGGCGAGCATCGCCTGCGCGTCGCGCGCCTCCTCCGCGGTGAACCCCAGTTCGCCGCGGATGCGCTTGTGCAGATATTCGGCGAATGCCTCGGCCATCTCGACCGAAAGGCCGTGCAGGTAGAGGTAGTCCTGGTAGCGGTTTTCGGCGAACCATTCGCGCGCGGCCTCCGAAGCGCGCCGGCCCATCGTCACGACTTGCAGGCCGATCACGTCGCGCTCGTTGCTGGCGACATCGCGGAAGAAATCGGCGATGCAGAGCCCGCCCTCCTTGTTCTGGCGCGGGAACGAGAAACGGGTCAGTTCGCGCTCGCCTTCGGTGTCGTAGAGGATCACGTCGTTGCCTTCGGCCGCACACGGCCAATAGCCGTAGGCCGCCTGCGGCATGAGGATCGCCTCGCGGATCGCGATGTCGAGCATGCGGCGCAAGACCGGGCGCAACTCGTCCTTCGCCCATTCGCGGTACTCGGCGAGGCTGCGACCGTCCTTCCGATAGCCCCACTGAAACTGGTAGAGCATGCGCTCGTTGAGGTACGGCACGACAGCCTTCGCCGGCACCTTTGTGATCGTCCGCGCCCCCCAGAAGGGCGGCTCGGGAACCGGCACGTTCCGGGCCAATTCGGTGCGGCGCAGGCGGATCTCCTCGACATCGACCGGCCGCAATGGCTTGGCATCGGCGGCGCGGCCGAGCTTGCGGGTCTGGTTGACCGGCCGCCCCTCGCTCTTGCGCTGCACCTCCGCGAGATGCGCGTCGAACTTGCCATTGACGATCTTGTCCATCAGACCGAGGCCGTCGAAGGCGTCGCGGGCATAGGCGACGCGCCCGGCGGCATAGGCCTTGACGCAATCCTCCTCGACATAGCGCCGGGTCAGCGCGGCGCCGCCGAGCATCACCGGCAGGCTCAACCCCTGCCGGCTCATCTCCTCGAGGTTCTCGCGCATCACCACGGTCGATTTGACCAAGAGCCCCGACATGCCGACGGCATGCGCCTTGTGCGCCGCCGCGGCGTCGAGGATGGCACCGATCGGCTGCTTGATCCCGAGATTGACGACCCGGTAGCCGTTGTTGGTCAGGATGATGTCGACAAGGTTCTTGCCGATGTCGTGAACATCGCCGCGCACGGTCGCCAGCACCACCGTACCCTTCTCCTGCCCCTCGAGTCGCTCCATGTGCGGTTCGAGCCAGCGCACGGCAGTCTTCATCGTCTCGGCCGATTGCAGCACGAACGGGAGCTGCATCTTGCCGGCGCCGAACAGGTCGCCGACCGTCTTCATGCCGTCGAGCAGAATGTTGTTGATGATGTCGAGCGGCTTGTAGCTCTCCATCGCGAGGTCGAGATCGGCTTCGAGCCCCTGGCGGTCGCCGTCGACGATGCGCTGCGCCAAGCGGTCCTCGAGCTTTTCCGGCCGGCCCCGCGCCACGCTCTTCTCGGGGGCACGGTTCTCAAACAACGCGATGTAGGCGTGCAGCGGATCGTAACCCTCGCGGCGGCGGTCGAAGATCAGATCCTCGGCAACCCGCACCTCCTCCTCCGGGATCTTGTGCAGCGGCATGATCCGCGAAAAATGGACAATCGCGCCGGTCAGCCCGCGCTTCAGCGCGTGGTCGAGAAACACCGAATTCAGCACATGGCGGGCCGGAGGGTTTAGCCCGAAAGAGATGTTCGACAGGCCGAGGATGATCTGGCATTCGGGCATCGCCCGGGAGATCTGCTCGATCGCGTCCAAGGTGTTGAGGCCGAGCCTGCGGTCGTCCTCGTTGCCGGTGCAGATCGTAAAGGTCAGCGGATCGAATAAG
>DATEQL010000794.1:0-2377 GCA_035272665.1 Allostellaceae bacterium | reverse complement strand
GTGACGCGGATCGCCGACGCCCTCCAGCCGGGAACACGGACCCTGCTGACCGAGGTCGATGTTCCCAACCTGGACGGCGCGCTGCAGCCGGGGGTCTATTGCACGGTTGAACTAAAGATCCCGCGCACGTCGCCGGCGCTAATCGTGCCCGCCTCGGCGATCATCTTCAATCAGAACGGCATGCAGGTTGCGGTCGTCGAAAACGGCATTGCCCATCTGCACAAGGTTGCGACCACCACCGATTACGGCACCGAGGTCGAGGTCAGCGAGGGCGTCAAGGACGGCGATCAGGTCATCCTGCAGCCACCGGTCAATCTAGCCGATGGCGACAAGGTCCAGACAATCGTCGAGCCGTCGGCGCCCACATAGCGCGCCCAGCACTAGTCGTGATCCCCTGTAAATTGCCGCGAATGGCGGTGCTCTGTCCCGGCAGTCACGAGGTTTCAAATGTCAGCGAGAATTCAGGTCATCTTTTACAGCATGTATGGGCATGTCTATCAGATGGCGGAGGCGGTCGCCGCCGGCGCCCGCAAAGCCGGCGCCGGCGAGGTGAGCCTGTGGCAGGTGCCCGAACTCGTCCCCGACGAGATATTGGAAAAGAGCGGCGCGGCTGTTGCCCGCGCGGCATTTGCCCACGTGCCGGTGGCAAAGCCAACGCAATTGGCGGAAGCCGATGCGATCATCTTCGGCACGCCGACGCGCTTCGGCAACATGGCTGCCCAGATGCGAAACTTTCTCGATCAAACGGGCGGGTTGTGGGCGGACGGTGCGCTGGTCGGCAAAGTGGGGAGCGTCTTCACCAGCACCGCATCGCAGCACGGCGGCCACGAGACTACGCTCGTCAGTTTCCATATCACGTTGCTGCACCATGGTATGATTGTCGTCGGCGTGCCCTACACCGAGCCGCGGCTGGCGAATATGGCTGAAATCACCGGCGGCACTCCTTATGGCGCCACGACCTTGACCGGGATCGATGGCTCACGCCAGCCAAGCGAAAATGAACTCGCCATCGCGCGTTTTCAGGGCAGGCATGTGACGCAGATCACCAATGCACTGATCGCCGGTCGCGAAGCAATGGGCTAAGCCGGGGCTCATGGGTGCGTTAAGGGTCGATGGGACCGGGGTGACCTATTTCGGCCGAACGCCTACCGCCACGTCGAGGCGCGCGGTCGACGAATTCGGCGCGCCCGCGATCGGCGAGGATCCGCTACGCCCTGCAGCAATTGCCGAAAAGCTGGCTGCCGCGATCGGCGGCTACGGCCCGGGCGGGATCTTCACGATGGCATTGTCGGCGATCGACATGGCGCTGTGGGACATCAAGGGCAAGTCGCTGAACCTGCCATTGTGGAAGCTGCTTGACGGTGGGCGCGACCGCCTTGCTACTTACGCCAGCGGTGCCTGCGTCGCGGCCTCAAGCTCGAAGAAGCGCTCGCGAAGTCGAGCCGGCGCGGTTGATCCGCGAGGCGGTCGGCCGCGACATGGATTTGATCTGCGACGTCAACCAGCGCTGGCGGGTCGAGCAGGCGATCGACATCGGCAAGGGTGTCGAGGACGCCGGCGTGGGCCTGTTCTGGCTCGAGGATGTGACGATGGCGGACGATTTTACCGGGCTCGCCGGGGTCGCCGCCGCGCTGTCGACCCCGGTGGCGGTGGCGAATACCTTTGGTGCATCGCGCCGTTCCGCCACATGCTTGAGGCGCGCTCGACATCTTGATGATCGACCAGGTGCGTCGCGCCGGCATCAACCCATGGTTCAAGATCGCCTGCATGGCGGAAGCCTTCAACCTGCCGGTGGTCACCTACGGCGTTCCCGAGATCCATGTGGCACCTGGTCGGGGCTGCCCAATGGTCTGACGGTCGAGTGCATGCCCCGCCTCTTCCGTCTCTTCGAGGAAGTTCCGATCCCCGAGAACGGCGGGCTCGCCATGCCGGCCGCAACCCGTCTCGGGCTCAAATTCAACGAGGAGACGATCAGGCGGTTCGGGGTCGCCTGACCGTCGGGTCATGCCGCGGCAACGGCGCGTAGCTGGTGGAAGCCGCGATCGAGATCCTCGATCAGGTCTTGCGGGTCTTCGAGCCCGATATGGAGGCGAAGGGTCGGGCCCTCCGCGCTCCAGCGCGTCGCGGTGCGGATGCGCTCGGGATTGGTCGGCAGGATCAGGCTTTCAAAGCCGCCCCAGCTGGAGCCGATGCCGAAGAGATCGAGCGCGTCGATCATCGCATAGACCGCCGCCTCTGGGGACGGCTTGAGAACGACGCCGAACAGCCCGCTGGCGCCGAGAAAGTCGCGCTTCCACAGCGCATGGCCGGGGTCCTCCGGCAAGGCCGGGTAGAGGACGCGGGACACTTCAGGCCGGGTTTGCAGCCAACGCGCCAC
>DATEQL010000793.1:0-7602 GCA_035272665.1 Allostellaceae bacterium | reverse complement strand
GACAAGTCGACAACGCCGGCGTTGCTGGTGAACCCGCTGCCGCCGCTGCTGAAAGTCAATGCCGCCGCGTGGCTCGCCGAGCCAAACATCTCGAAGCTGGCGCCGCCCGCATTGGTCAGCCCGCCGAGGGTCAGCGGCGTCGCCGCGCTCAGCGCGTAGTTGCCGATTTGCACCTTGCCGGTGTTCGCCAGCGTGCCGCCAACCGTCAGGATGCTGCCACCGTCGCCGGTGTTGGTGGAGAGATCGAGCGTCCCGCCATTGTTGCTAAAACCGCCGGTGACCGTCAGCTCGGCTCCGGTAAGATCAATCGTGCCGCTGTTGGTCAAATTGTTATCGAGGGTCACCGGCGCGGTGTCGGCTAGCTCGATGCTGCCGCTGTTGGTCAGAGCGCTGGCCAGGGTCAGCGGTGCGGCATCGGACAGCACGAAGGTGCCGGCGTTCAAGGTGAACCCGGTGCCGCCGCTGGTGAAGGTCAATGTCACCGGCTGGCTCGCCGAGCCGAACACCTGAACGCTGGCGCCGCTGGCATTGGTCAGCCCGCCGAGCGTCACCGGCGTCGCTGCGCTCAGAGCATCGTTGTCGATCTGCACACTGCCGCTGTTCGCAAGGACGCCACCAATCGTCAGGCTACTGCCGCCGTCGCCGTTGCCGATGTCGAGCTGGATCGTGCCGCTGTTGGTGAAGGCTCCGGTCACCGTCAGCACCGAAGTCCCGTCGAGGGTCACCACCCCGCTGTTGCTGAAACTGCCGGCGACCGATTGCGTTATCCCCGGGTCATCGACTCGGAAGACGGCGCTGCCAGAGAGCGTGATCGAGTTGACGGAGATCCCGGCGTCGCCGCCCGTGAGCGTGACGGTACCGCTGTCAATTATGACGTCGTCGGTGGCAGCCGGGTCGCCCGTCGGGCTCCAATCGCCTCCGCTGTTGGCATACCAGTCGGCGTTGGAGCCGTTCCAGGTCTTCGTCGTCATAAGCCCTCCCCGTGAGTTGCCGTTAACGACGCACAGGGCGGCGTCCGGACCGTTCGTGCCCGGCCAGCTCACTCGGTCAAGGTGAACGCGCCCAAATAAACGCGCTCTGCGTGCAGAGGGAGCGCCCGCCGCCTCGGCCTGTCAACAGATAGTAAGCGTTAATGACAGTTTGTAACGATCGCCGGAATGTCGAAGTAAACCATTCCTTCCGGGAAAGCTGGCCCGGAACCCAGCGGCGGTAGAAATTCTCGAAGCCGCGGTAAATCGCCGCAGGGTCTTGACGCTTATCCCTTACCTTGAAGGGTCGCCGGAGATCGGCGCATTCGCGGCCCGCTTCCGACCGCAGTTTATTCACGCTGAAGCAACGATTTTCCCGGTTAAGCAATGTCGTTCTGAATCAAATCAGAACGCGCCCCGCGAATCCGCAGAGTCTTCAATGTCGAAATAGAGATTGGCCAACGCCTCGGCGGCGAGCTCTTTCGTCAGCTGCAGACGAAGGTTGAAGCATTTACAGATCTCGACCACCTGCTCGCAGATGAACTTTGGCTGATAATAGGCGAGTCCGAATTTTGCGCTCACGGTCAACCGCTCGACCACGAAATCAAAGACAGCGCCGTTCAATTCCAGCCCGTACACGCGGGAGACGCTTTCGAATATTTTTCGGTACTCATTGCGGCTTGGGGCAAACAGCTTGATCTTGTACGGGATGCGGCGCAGGAACGCCGGGTCCATCAAATCGGAAGGCTGCAGATTGGTGGAAAATACCAGCAGCTCGTCGAACGGCAGTGAAAAACTGGTGCCGGTGTTGAGCTTCAGGTAATCGATCTGATTCTCCATCGGCACGATCCAGCGATTGAGCAGGTCGTTGGGATCGAACTTTTGGCGCCCGAAATCGTCGATCAGCAACATGCCGTTGAGCGCCTTGATGTGCAGCGGCGCGTCGTAGAATTTCGTATCCGGGTTGTGCTGCAGATCAAGCATCTCGAGGGTCAGCTCGCCGCCGGCGATTGCCACCGGCCGTCCGCAGGCGATCCACCGCTCATCAAACCGGTCGCGCTGCAACCCGCCTTTCCCCGACAATGTCGCGGCGTCGGCTTCCGACACCAGAGGTTTGTGGAGGCTCGGGTCGAATATCTTGATGATCTGGCCGGCGACCTCGATGGCGTAGGGGACGTAGACGACGTCCCTGAACAGCGTCGCAATACGGGTGGCGAGCGTCGTCTTGCCGTTACCGGGCGGCCCGAACAGCAGCACCGTGCGTCCGGCGTTGATCGCCGGAAGCAGCTTGCGAAGGTAATGTTCCGGCACCACCAGGCCTTCGAAACCCTGGCGGAGGGCATCGGCGTCCAGCATTTCGTTGGCGATGCGCTGGCGCTGGATCTGCTCCTGATACGCCGCGAGACCAACCGGCGCCGGCCCGAGATAGAGGTTTTGATCCAGCGCGTCTTTGGCTGCAGTTCGGCCCTGGTCGCTCAACGAGTAGCGGATCGAGAGAGCAATACCGCCACCGACGGAACCCAAGGCTTGCAGCAACCTCAGTTGCGTGGCGTCGTCCAACAGCTGCTGGACGACGCGGTGCGGAAGCTTCATGCGACCGGCCAGTTCCGAAACCGTCTCGCAGGCCTCGAGGTGCATAAACTTCAGCAATAGATTGAGCAGGTTGCGCTGAGAAACGCCGGTCTCGGTGATTGCCGTTGGAATGGGCGGCGTGCTGTGGATGACCGACAAGAGCTGCTCTGCTGTCAGCAGCCCCAAGGCGATCAGGTTGTCGCCGAGCCGTCCGCCTTCTGCCCGCTGGCGCTCCAGTGCCGCATCGATGTCGGCAAGGGTCACGAGGCCCCGACCGACGAGCAATCCGCCCAAACTCATGACGATACCCGGTTCCCACGGTGATCCGCGCTGCTAGCCGCCGCGATTATCCGCGCCGGTACTTAACAAAAACGCAACTCGGGTTAGCGAAAGGTGCGGCGACGCGTGTTGCCTCCCTCGCCCCGCGTGCGGGGAGAGGGCCGGGGTGAGGGGCAAGCGCCCTAAGCAGCAGGATTTCAGACGTGCGGAGCAAGAATCAAAGGCGAGTTGAGCGGGCGCGATCGTTGCGGCACGCGCTGACGCCAGCAGAATTCGCGTTGTGGACACGCATTCGCGGCCGGCAACTCGGCGGCTTCAAATTCGTCCGCCAGGAGCCGATCGATCGGTACTACGTCGATTTTGTTTGTCGCGAGCGGGGCTTAATTATCGAACTCGACGGGGGCCAATCATGCGGAACGCCCCGAAGACGGGCAGCGCGACAGCGAGCTATGCGCCCCTGGTTATCGCGTGCTCCGCATCTGGAACCACGATGTGATCGAGAATCTGGATGGGGTTCTCCAAGCGCTCTTGTCCGAACTCGAAAAACCGCCCCTCACCCCGTCCCTCTCCCCGCCAGCGGGGCGAGGGTGATAAGGCTAGCCGGAGGGTAGGATCTCGATCGCATAGTCCTCTGTCACCGGGTTGGCGAGCAGCTGCTTGCACATGGTCTCGACCTGCTGGCGGGCGCGTGCCGGTTCGGTCTCCGCGAGTTCGAGCTCGATCAGCTTGCCTTGGCGCACCTCGCCGATCGCGGTAAACCCGAGCGCCGCGAGCGCGTTGCCGATCGCCTTGCCCTGCGGGTCGAGCACGGCCGGCCTTAACATCACCTGCACACGCACTTTCATGGCCCCGAGCCTCGATCGGTATCTATGACGTCGCGCCACGCCGCGGCCTGCGGCAGCCACTCGGCAAAGCGGAATACCGGACGGCGATCCGGCTCATCGCATGAGGGAAGCGCGATCAGCGCGCTCGACACCGTGCCGTAGCCGTCGGTACGAAAGCGCATCGCGGCAGCCGCCGGCTCGTTCGGCGGCGCCCTGCTGCTGCCGAGCAAGGTCTGCCAGGCGGCCCAGTCATCGTGATCGGGGTCCGGCGTCGGCCATGCCCGAAAGGCCGGCAACGCCAGTTCGAGGCGCCGGGTGGCGAGATCGTCGATTTCACCTGCGGCGATCATCGACAGTCCGTCCTTCAGCGGCTTCAGTTCGATCCGTGGGCCCCCGGCATGGCGCAGCCAGAACCCACGGCTCTCGTCGGCGACGATCAGATTGAAGGTGCGATAGGCCTCGGGGTCGAGATCCGACAACGCCTCCGCAGCGGCGGTCGCGTCGGCATGATCGAGCGCCTCCAGCACCAGCTCGCCGCGCGAACGCCGGTCGGGTGCCGGTCCGAGCGAGCCGTGGCGATTGAGCACCGCGGCGGCGACCCCCCAGTCGTTGATCCCGAGCCAGGACCCGCCGGCGAGGACGTCGAGCCCGGCGACCACTTCCGGCCGGTCCGGCCAGTGCCGGCCGGGCGGCTTCGACGCACGGTCGATCATCTCGTCGCGATTGGCGCCAATCAGCACCGGCCACCGATGGTCCGGCCGGCGAAGGATCACCAAGGTGCACATCGAGCCTCTGGCATCGCTGTCGCGTTTGTGTGGTAACGTCGACTATCCTGGCCCATCATGATGGGCCAGATCTCGGGGCGAGACGACCATGACCATCTTCGACGAGCGCGAGAAAGGGTTCGAGACCCGGTTCAAACACGATCAGGAGCTTCAGTTCAAGATCACCGCTCGACGCAACCGCTTGCTGGGGCTGTGGGCCGCACAGCGTCTGGGCCTTCTCGGAGATGCCGCCGAAGGCTACGCCGAGAGGGTCGTCGGCGCCCAGTTGCAGCCGGGCGGCAACAAGAATGTTGTCGACAAGCTCGCTGCCGATCTCGGCGTCAAGGATCCGACATTCACTGCGGCTCGCATCCGCTTCGAGCTCGACCACTTCGCCGAGCTGGCGAAACAACAACTGATGAAAGAGTAAGTCCGAGCCTCACGCCTAGATTGCTTCGCTTCACTCGCAATGACGCCGTAGTGGCTGTCATTGCGAGGAGCCCCCGGGTCGGCGCCATGCGCCGCCCGAGGGCAGGCTCCACGACGAAGCAATCTCGGCGGTTGCGGGCCCGGTCCCAAGCGTCAGAATCGCACCGCTAGACCGGTCGGTCGCCCTTGATCGTCACCCGGTGGCCGGAGCGTGTGTGCGGCCAGTAATCCCACATGGCATGATGCTGCACGCATCGGTTGTCCCAAAAAGCGATCGAGTTCTCTTGCCAGCGGAAGCGGCACTGGAACAGCGGGTTCGCCATGTGCTCGTACAGGTAATGCAGGATGCCGTCGCTCTCGTCGAGGGGGATGCCGAGGATGCGACGGGTGAAGCCCCTGTTGACATAGAGGGCTTTCCGACCGGTCACGGGATGGGTACGCACGACCGGGTGCTCGGCGCGAGGGTATTCGGCTTTGTCGGCGATGCCGTAATTGGCATACTGGCCGCGATAGTGCTCGCCGTCATGGACCGCGACGAGCCCATCGAGATAGGCCTTCATTCGGTCCGACAGCGCGTCGTAGCTAGCGTACATGCTGGCGAACAAAGTGTCGCCGCCGCGCGGCGGGCATTTGCGGATGTAGAGGATGCTGCCCATCGGCGGCTCTGGATCGCAGGAAACGTCGCTGTGCCAGCCCTCGCCGTTGGCGCGCGGCGAATCCTTGTCGGCGTGAATGATCATCAGCTCGGGGTGGCCGGGCGCGTGAGGCGCCGCCGGGTGGATGTGCAATTCGCCGAACAGGCGGCCAAAGGCCAGGTGCTGGTCCTCGGTCAAATGCTGGTCGCGGAAGAAGATCACCAGGTTTTCGGCCAGCGCGCGGTGGATCTCGTCGAGGGTGCGATTGCCGAGCGGCTGCGCCAGGTCGACACTACCGATCTCGCCGCCAATGATCGGTGTCAGCTTGTCAACGGTGATCGTGTCGTAGGGTCCGACATCTTCGGCGGCATACTTGATGCGGGGACCGTCGCGGCGGCGTAACAGGCTCATTTAGCAGTTCCTCCTCTGGCGGGGCTATTCGCCGAAGACGCGGCGAAAAATCGTGTCGATGTGCTTCAGATGATAGGCGATGTCGAACAACCCGTCGATCTTTTCGGGTCCGAGAACCGGGGTCACTTCGGGGTCGCGCTTTAACAGGTCGGAGAACCGGCCCTCACCGCGCCAGGCTGCCATCGCGTTCCTTTGGACGGCGGCGTAAGCGTCCTCGCGGCTCATGCCGGCCTGGGTCAGCGCCAGCAGCACGCGCTGCGAGTCGACGAGCCCGCCCGAGGATTCGAGGTTTTCGCGCATGCGCTCCGGATAGACGACGAGCCGCTCGATCAGCCCGGCAAGCCGCACCAGCGCGAAATCGAGGGCGATCGTCGCGTCGGGAGCGATCACCCGTTCGACCGAGGAATGGGAGATGTCGCGCTCGTGCCACAAAGCGACGTTTTCGAGCGCCGGCACGACCGTGGAGCGGATCAGCCGGGCGAGGCCTGTCAAATTCTCGGCGAGCACCGGGTTGCGCTTGTGCGGCATCGCCGAGGAACCTTTTTGCCCGGGAGCGAAATATTCCTCGGCCTCGCGCAATTCGGTGCGCTGCAGATGGCGGATCTCGGTGGCGAGGCGCTCGACCGCAGCGGCGACGAGAGCCAGTGTCGCGAAAAATTGGGCGTGACGGTCGCGGGGGATCACCTGGGTCGAGATCGGCTCGGGCTCGAGGCCGAGTTTTTTGGCAACGTGGGCCTCAACCGCCGGGTCAATATTGGCGAAGGTCCCGACCGCACCCGAGATCGCGCAGGTCGCCACCTCTTTGCGCGCGGCGACGAGCCGAGCCCGATCGCGGGCAAACTCGGCATAGTGCCCGGCGAGCTTGAGGCCGAACGTCGTCGGCTCGGCGTGGATGCCGTGGCTGCGTCCGACGGTCAGCGTATACCGGTGCTCGAAGGCGCGCCGCTTCAGCGCCGCGAGCAACCCGTCGAGATCGGCGAGGAGGAGGTCCGCCGCCTCCTTGAGCTGCACCGCAAGACAGGTGTCCAGAACATCGCTCGAGGTCATCCCCTGATGGACAAACCGCGCTTCAGGGCCGACGTGCTCGGCGAGGTTTGTCAGAAAGGCGATCACATCGTGGCGCGTCTCGCGCTCGATCTCGTCGATGCGTTCGACTTCGAAAGCGCCGCGCTCCCAGACGGCGCGCGCCGCACTCTCGGGGATCACGCCGAGTGCCGCCTGAGCCTCGCACGCATGCGCTTCAATTTCGAACCAGATCCGGTACCGGTTCTCCGGCGCCCAGATCCGGGTCATTTCCGGGCGGCTGTAGCGCGGGATCATGACGGGACCCCTTCCTTCAGTGCCGACGACCGGTCCGGATCGTAGCCCAGCTGCTCCAGTGCCGCGAGCATGTGCTGCGGCACAGGAGCAGTGATTTCGAGCGATGGCTGGGCGGGATAGAGCGGCAATTTGATCGAGCGAGCATAGAGTTGGAGCGGCTCGCGGCTATTGGTGTCGCCATAGACGCGATCGCCGACGACCGGGCAACCCAATGCCGCGCAATGAACGCGCAGCTGGTGCGTGCGGCCGGTGCGCGGCCGCAGCTCGAGCCAGGCGCGGCCGCCGGCTGTGCCAAGCACCCGGTAATCGGTCACCGCCCGTTGTCCGGCGGGATCGACGACCATGCGCCAACCGCTACGATGGATAAGTTTTTTGAGCCGGCCCTGGACCCGACCCTCCG
>DATEQL010000792.1:0-2311 GCA_035272665.1 Allostellaceae bacterium | reverse complement strand
GACGCAGAGCGCTTCGCCCTCCGGCAGTTCTGCGGCGATTGTCGGCAGCAATGCCGCGCCGTCGCCCTGCCGCATGCTGAAGTTCAGGCTAGCCCGCGCGGCTCGGGCAATAGCGACCGCATGATCGAGACGCGAGGCCCGCTCGCGCTGCTCGGGCCAGACCAATGCCCGCAACCAGGCCACATCGTGGCGATTGTCGAGACCGATCGGCTCGAGCTCGACGCCAACCCGCCGGACGACGCGTGCGGCAAACGGGTCGTCGGGGCTGAGCGGCGGCCGCGTTCCCCGGATTGCGCAGCCGATCCTGACCGCAGACGCGGGGTCGCCGGCGATCAACGGGGCGTGCGCAGGTCCGCACTCGTATTCGTAGCAAAAATTGTCCCAGAACAGATTGAGCCCGGCGCTGGCGCCAATTTCAACCAGCGCAAACGGCACCGCCGGAAGCATGCGTGCAACGTCGGCATAACCGAGGCGAAGCACAGCACACCGGCCAACCTCATTGGTATTGACCGAACGGCGGCTGATGAGCTCGGCGATCGCGCCTGCGTGCGCGAGGCAAAACCGGCGGAAAAGCGAGAAGGCATCGCTCGCCGGCGCTGTCGTTTCGGCCAGACACGGGTAATAGTGGACCAACGGGTCGCCTTTGGCGGGCTCGCCCGACAGCAGCAGGTGGACCGCGGCGAACAACAGGTTCGGGACCGGTTGCCCGGCGCGGGCCGCGCCGGCGAGAGCGAGGAGCTCGGGATCCTGCGCGACGCCCAGCGCGAGGGTCTCATAGAGTGGAGAGACCCCGCGGCACTCGTATTCGGCAAACCGGCTGAAGGCGGCGGACAGCGACGCCCGAGGCGCCGCCTGCGCTCTCAGGCGAGGGCCTTCTCCAACAGATCGAGGGCGGCGATCGAAAAGGCCCGCATGTTGTCGAGCCGGTCGCTGTTCCCGGTCTCGACGGTAATCGAGCGCTCGCCGTTGGGCCCGATGACGGCGATGCAGGAATGCCCGGCGGCATGGCCGTAGCGGCTGCCGGTCGGCCCGGCGCTCCCGGTCTCGCCGACCGACCACGTCGTCGCGAGCTTGCCGCGGATCTTGCGGGCGAACAGCAGCGCGTAGGCCTCTGTCGACGGCGTGATGCCGGTCAGCTCCTGCTCGGTCACGCCGAGCAGCTCGGTGCGCGACTGCCGCGTATAGACGACGGCACCGCCAAGGAAATAGGCCGACGCGCCGGGGATCGCCAGCAACGCCGCCGAGATCAGCCCGGCGGTCGAGGATTCGGCGACGCTGATGGTCTCGCCGCGCGCCTTGAGCTTTGCCGCAATCCGTTCCGCCTGCGGCAGCAATTCCTGTATCATCGCTCGTCCTCCTGCTGTGGCGGCCCCGACCTTGCCGGTTCCGCCATCCGCTTTGCAAGACCCTGTTTATGCGAGGAGCAATTAGAATGGCACGCGACGGCACCCTGGGATTGATCGCTGACCGGATCATGCCGCCCTGCCCGTCGTTGCCAAAGTCTCAGGCGTTGTTCAGATGCGGCGCCGTATAGGTCAGCCGGTCCTCTTGGCGTGGCAAGATCGGGGAGGAGGCCATGACGACGAGTGACACGACCCAAAATCTTCTCGACGCTGTCGATCGTATCGGTCCGCTGATCAAGGAACACTTAGCCGAAGCCGAACCGCCAGCTGTCGAGTGCGGTCTATGACGCGATGTACTGTGCGGGCTTGTTTGCGATGCTGGCGCCCAGAGCGCGCGGTGGGGTTGAACTCGATCCGGTCGGGTGCATGCGCGTCTGGGAAGCGATTGCTCGCTTCGACTTGGCTGCAGCCTGGAACCTCGTCATGAACGAGGCGATCGCCGCCTTCGCCGCTTGGCTGCCAGCGGAAGGCGTGGCTGAGCGATGGCGGCTTCCGCTTCACTGGACGCAAGATGTTCGGTAGCCTGATGCCGGTGTGGACTCGGTTGCGCCAATTCGTTTTTCCCCGCAAGCCAATTCGTTGTTCTGTCGAGCCTTGAGTGTTCCCCTTAACTCTTTGAAAGATCATGATCTTCTAGTCGGCTCCAGCGCCGGTTCCGGGGTCAAAACGTGATTTTCGTTGTATTTGGAAAAAGCGAGACCGCAATTCCTGTATCATCGCTTGGCCTCCTGCTGTGGCGGCGCCGACCTGGCCGGTCCCGCCATCCGCTTTGCAAGACCTTGTCGAGAGAGGAGCAATTAGAATGGCACGCGACGGCGACCTCCCATCATCGGCCCCGATCACCGAGCGGATCCTGGAGATCCGTGATCGCTGGCACACCAAACGGCACCCCTTCTTCCTCGCCTTCG
>DATEQL010000791.1:0-5244 GCA_035272665.1 Allostellaceae bacterium | reverse complement strand
GCCGAGACCGGGATCGATGGTGTCGAGCCGCTCTTTGAAGAGGGCTGCGAGGTGGCGCGGATCGCGGCTCGGGCGAGCGGTGCCGAGCCGGATTCGCTCAACCCGGCCATCGACGCGGTGAAAGGCGAGATCGAGCCGCCGTGCTCCAATTCCCTCTCGTGCCAAGCGGGGGACGAGATCGGCGACGAGCCGCTCCGCCGCGTGCAGCAGATCGGCGGGATCGGCAATCGGCTCGGCGAAGCTCAACCGCACCCGCCGGGTCGGCGCTTCGCCCAATGGCGACAGCGGTTCCGGCCGATCATCTAGCGCCTGATCGAGGCGCTGCACCACGCTCTCGCCGAAACGGCGAGCGAGTGCATCGCGCGGCATGGGGTAGAGATCGCCGACCCGCTTCAAGCCGACCCGCCGCAGCCCTTGGGCCGTAGCCGGGTCGAGGCGTAGGGCCTCCATCGGCAACGGGGCGAGAGCGGCGCGAAAATTTTCCGGCGGCAAGATGAAGGGATCCCGTTCCGCCTCGGCAAAGCGCGCCATCGCCCAGGCGGCGCCGAGCGTGTCGGCAATCGCGATGCGGGCTGTGATACGAAGGCGATCGAGCCGAGCCCTGAGGTCGGCGGCGAGCGCCCTTTCCCCACCCCAAAGATGGGCCGATCCGGTTATTTCGATCCGTACTCCGTCCGTCCCGTCAGGAGCTGTCCACGGACTGTACCGGCCGCACCATTCGGCCAATCTTCGGAGTGCGGCGGCATCCTCCGCGGGCTCTGCTGCGGCGGTGGCGAGACCCGGAAGAAAAGAGAGCGCGTCCGCTAACGGCATTCCCGGGGCGAGGCCGGCGGCTGTCGCGGCCGGATTGACCGCAGCGAGAAGCCGCCGTCCGGCAGCATCGACGACCGTGGCAAATGGGATCTCCTCAGCCGGCGCGCCGGAATTTCTCCGATGAGAAAGGTGCAACCGGTCGATCGGCCAGCGCGGCAGCCAGAGATACATGACCCGTCGCATCGGCCACCTCCACTTCCCAGCATGCCGGTTCGCCGCCGCGGCAGCGCAGCAGCTCGACCCGCCACCGCGGGCACCCTATCCCCGGCCCCCACCCTAACCCTCTCCCGCTTGCGGGGGAGGGAAGGGGAGGGGCGTTCGACGGCAGCGCCGCGATCCGCCAGCGTGTTGCCGTTGCGTTCGGCAAAGTGCGCTCACGCGCCGCCTGTCCCCCGTCGCGCCAGCGCCGCAAGAGCAGGGCGGTGATGCCGGAGCGTTCCGCGGCGAGCTGCAGCCGGCGGCTCGCCACCGCGGCGAGCGCCCCGACTTCGCCGACCACCGCGACGATGCCGGCAGCGCGCAGCCCTTCTTCCATCGCCCACAGGATCTCGGCATCGCGCGGCGCCCGGACCAGCACGAGGCGCGCGGGATCGAGCCCATGGGCGGTGAGACCTGGTCCGTAAAGGTCAATGTGAGGGAGGCACCACAGCACCATGGCGTCACTCGTCAAGCTCCTTTGGGCCGCGAGCCGTCCCACGATGCCGGCGGCGAAGGCGGCGGCGAGCGCCCCATCCTCTTCGTCGCCGCCCATTCCCAGGATCTCGTGCAAAGCGCCCCGCGCGAGCCCGCCGCCCGGCAATGCCCGGTCGATCGCCGTGATGCCAAACGGCAATACCCCATGCGCCGTCGCCGCCGGTCGTTCGATCCGTCTGATCCGCTCACGGAGTTCGGGGAGGGTCCTTTCCTCGACCATGTTCCATCTTTGTTCTTTCTTTGCTTCTTGTCAACGCCGACGGTTGACGGTCATCGAGCTGCCTACCGAAGCCGCCGCCGCTACGCGATCTGCTTCTGCCCGGTGTCAGAGGCACGCATGATCGCATCGAGCAGGTGATGACGGGTGACGGCCGCGTCGAAGCCGGGGCCGGCAGGCTTGCCATCGCAGATGCTTTCGCCGAGCTTCGCGTAGAGCTGAGCGACATTGTAGGGAGACCCTGAGGGCACCCCTTCCGGGATCCAGCGGTATCTGCCGGGAACCGGCAGATCGGCGAGCGCCGTCCCTTCACCCCGCGCGCCCTGCAGGTTCAGTTCCTGACGCTGCATCGAGGTTCGCGAAGTGGCGGTGAGCACGAGGTCGCCCGCATCCCCATGGATCTCGAACAGGAAATCGGTCCCGCGCGCCATGCCGCCGCGGACCTGGAATGACACGATCGCGCCATCCCCGACGATGCCGCTGACGGCAAGCTGGTCGGGCGCGGTCTTCGCGATCATCTCGCCGGTCCCCGCCAGCGGTATACGGTCGCGTTGGCCGACTACAAAGGCCGCGAGCTCGCGGAATTCGCCCAGGCAAAAGCACAGCGCGTCCACCGTGTGACCGCCGGTGATCGTCAACAGATTGGCACCATTGGCGCGGTCGGCCTGGTAAGCGCGATCGATCGAGGCTCCCCAGTTCGGGGCGCAGGCGATCATCGTCGCCGTCAGCACCCGGCCGACATAGCCCTCGGCTACCAAATCCTTGACGTAGTTGATCGCTGGGGACATTTGGCCCTGCAGCCCGACCACGTGCCGGATCCCTTTGCGTTCAGCCGCATCGAGCATGCGGACGGCCTCGGCGGTATCGCGGCCGAGCGGCCATTCGCAATAGACATGCTTGCCGGCTTCGATCCCCGCGATGACCGGCCGGTAGTGATCGGGCACTTTCACGCTGACCGTGACCAGATCGACGTCGGGGTGTTGCGCAAGCTTTTCGGGATCGGCAAACGCCAGGGGAATCCCGAAATGCCGGGCCGCCGCCTCGGCCGAGTTCTGGTGGGTCGTGCAAACGGCGACGATCTCGAATTCCGGAAGCGCCCGCAGGGCTGGGACATGGGCAATCGAGGCAAATCCCCGTTGCGGATTTAGCCCGACAATTCCTACGCGAATCTTGCTGCTTGTCGCCATCAAAACCCTCTCTTGAAAAGGAATCCGAAAAGGGTGTGTGCGTTTACTGACTGATACCTCACATCGACATGCCCGGACTTGCCCTGGCCGAGCCAGGGTAGCGTATTTGATCCCAGCTTTTTCGTCATGCTCGCGAAACCAGCGGCGCCCGCAACAAGTCCGCTTGACGTTATTCCGGACAAGATGCCCTTCAATATCCCTTACGGACCGCCGATCTCGGCGCAACGTGCCCAGGCAGCGATCCAGGCGGCGATAGCGGAGGCCACCAAGCACGACTGGCAGGTGAACATCGCCGTTGTCGATTCGGGCGCCAACCTCGTCGCATTTCTGCGTATGGACGGCGCGCTGTTGGCCTCGATTCCCATCGCGGAGCACAAAGCGCGAGCTGCAGTAAAATACCGCCGACCGACCAGGGTCTTTGAGGATGCTGTTCAAAAGTCGGACTACAAATTTATTTTGTCGCTTGACGACGTCATCGCCTCCCGCGGGGGTATTCCGCTGATCGAAGACGGCAAGATCATCGGCGCCATCGGTTGCTCCGGCGGTGCCGGATCGCAGGATGAGGCAGTATGTACAGTCGGTGCCACGATCAGCAAGTAGTCTTGCGGCGTGGGACCGATCCCCGCGAGGTCGCGACGACAATGACCAGTCGGTTTTCGCCATCTCGCGTGGGAACCTTGTTCCTATGGACGGCCGAAAACCCGACGATCACTCTCGTCGGCACCGAAATCCGGGGAAGGTCGACTAAACCAGGGGGATACGATGAATCGGCACAGCCAGCTTTGGCCTTCGATAGTCGCGGTAGTGGTATTCGCGATTGCGATGGGCAGCGCTCAGGCCCAATCGGCGATAGACCTGGTGGGAGCCTGGACGCTGTTTCGATAAGCGGTGATCCAGACGGCCCTGACCCCCGCGGTATGGTTACGTTCGACGCTGGCGGCCGGTTTGTCCAGGTGATAACGCGGTCCGACGTTCCAAAATACACCTCCGGGAAGCGAAATGAAGGCACCGCCGACGAATACAGGCGACGGCCCTGGGCAGTCTCGGCTTTTTCGGCACCTATACCGTCGATGGCACGAGTCTGACACGGCACGTCGAGGCCAGTTCCTATCCGAATATGGTCGGATCGAATCAAAAACTCGCCAATCTCACGCTGACCGGCGACGAATTGAAGTGGACCAACCCTGCTCCGCCGGACGGCGGTCAGTCGATCGTCGTACTCTGGAAGCGAGCGAAATAACAAAGTGCCTGCTTCGCGGTGGGCCAGGAGGGGCGCGCGCCTACGCGTCCGCGTTGGGCCAGGAGGGGGCCCTCCGCCTTCCGGTACGGTACTGGCGTCCGTCCCTTGATGGTCGCCGGAGGCTTTGACATGGCGGCTCCCCGCCGAGGCGTATGTACGGCCTCGATCCCCGGTGCAGGGTGCGACGCACGATCGCCGCGGCGAGACCGGCGCGACACATGACTGGTTGAGCGGCCTCTGAGCGTTTGACGCCGGGCTGGCGCGGAGAGATACCGCCGCCCCGCCAAGGACTTCGAGAACCTTGCCGGCACCCTGGAGACCTTCGTTACCCTCGCCGCCGTCCAGCTCGCCATCAGGCGGCTTGCCAGGACGTAAGCTTTTGAGTCAGGCTCTGATGGCTACCGACCTTCGCAGCCTACTCCGTCATATCGGTGAGGGTTCCGCAAGCGGTATAGTGGGGCTGGTGAGGGTCATGTAGACGGCAGGACTGCGAGGGGCTTACCACCAAGTAGGAGGGTCAAATCATGGCGAATTACAGGGTCATATCGTCGGACAATCACGTGTTTGAGCCACCGGACCTGTGGACGAGCAGAGCCAAGCCCGCGTTCAAGGACCGGGTCCCACAGCTTGTGCGCGAGTACGATGGCGATTGGTGGTTCTGCGACAGCCACCGGGTGATCGGGCTGGCCGCCGGGGCACAGACAGGTATGCGGTTTGAGGCGCCGGAACAGCTGGTCCGCACCACGACCTTCGATAAAGTCCGGCGCGGGGGTTACGACCCTGCGGAGCACCTCAAGGATATGGATGCCGATGACGTGGATGTGAGTATTGTCTATCCCACGGTCGGTCTGCTGCTCTACAGCGTGCGGGACAGTGCGCTGCTGTCGGAGATTTTTAGAGGATACAACAACTGGCTTGCCGAGTTTTGCGCCGGGGAGCCCAAGCGCCTCAAAGGCATCGCCATGATCAACGTGGACGATGTGCAGGAGGGCATCAAGGAACTGGAGCGCTGCGCCAAGATGGGGCTGGCGGGCGGCATGATCACCGTGTATCCCCCGGAGGGGAAGGGGTACGACAATCCGATGTACGAGCCC
>DATEQL010000790.1:0-11291 GCA_035272665.1 Allostellaceae bacterium | reverse complement strand
CTTGCCGCTGGTCAGGACGACCACGCGCACCTCGGGGTGCTCGAAGCGGATGCGGTTCAGCGCGTCGTGCAGCTCGATGTCGACGCCGAGATCGTAGGAATTGAGCTTGAGCCGATAGCCGGGGAAGAGCCCGCCCTCTTCCGCAACGTCCAAGGTCAGGGTCGCGACCGGACCGTCACAGGCGAGACGCCAGTGGCGATAGCGGGAGGGATCGGTGTCGAACAAGATCATCGGACTTCGAATGTGCCGTCTCTAAAGTGGTGTTACACGATTTGACTGAGAAGACGCGGTATAGTTCCTTGTCTTCCCGGCGAAGGCCGGGACCCATCGCAGCCATGGACACCGGCCTTCGCCGGTGTGACGGGACAGCAGCGTGGTTCGCCGTCGGCAAAATCGGTCAGCGCGATACATTATGAGAGGCGCCCCCGATGGGTAAAGCCAATTGGGAGACTCCGCGTTAGTGCATCATATGGGGTTTCTCGCCGAGAATATGCATCGCTGTTTACAACCGCGCTGCGAGAGTGTCGGAGATGCCCAGTTTGGCTTTGAGCGCCTGGCGTAGCCGCGAGATGGTTGCGGACGCCGTGACCCGGGTTGCGCAATATTCCGCCAATGCCGGGGTCGGTCGTGTTGGTGTTGTTCTCATAAAAATTATAGCCGAGATCGCGCCTGACACGGCGCGGCGTCGAATCGTGGGGCGGCCATTAGCCGGTATCGAGGTGCGCAATGCGAACGGCGTTGCCTGTTGCGTTACCGCGCACCTTTGAAGCCATCCACCAGATGCCATCCCGGACTCACCAGCGCTGCGGGCGGCCAATTCTGATCAGATCCTGCTTGTGCGGTCGCTTCTGGGGGGCTAGCGCTTCCTGCAGCAGGTCGGGCTCGACATAGATCGAATATTGCGCCTCCCGGGCCACGCGGTGAGCCTCATCCCAGGGGTCGAGGTCGCGCCCGGCGCTCGCAGTCGCCGACAGCCAGTAATCTGCCGGCTGCACCGCCGAAAACATCGGTGTGGCGCGATGCCCGTTGAACAACGGCTGCAAACGATAACCCTGGATCGCTTACGGCTGCATCCCGCCAATAAGCCGGCGAACGGCCGCTGGCGGACTTTGACGAGTAGATTGCCGCTGTACTGGGTCGCCATCCGCTCGATCGCGCCCTCGCACTAATCGATCGGTACAAAGATCGAATGCCGGATCTTCCCCTCGACATGCTGCGACAAATGGCCCTTGCCGGTGGTGTCCTCGACCAGGATCACTTCGCCGCTGCTGATTACGCGGCTCTCACCGTCACTGGCGGTTATTTTGACGCCGGCGTCGAGATTGACGATGTATTGTCGGCGCGGCGCCGAGTGCCAGTCGATGTCGTGTTCGGCCTGCGTCTCACGGAAGATGATACCGGTCGCCGGCAGGCGCTTGGAGAGCTTGCTGCCGCGCCTCTCCTCGACCCATTCCACCTCGATGTCGCGGAAATGCGATTGGCCGCCGGCGTCGGTATACAGATTGTGAATGCGCATGAGTGTTCCTCCTCGAAAAAACTCAGCATAAGCCCGCTGCCGGTCGGCGTCACGCTCCGGCGCGCGAGACCTGCCTAGCCGAAGCCTTCATCCATCACCCGTTGGATCTCGGTGGGACCCATCCCGCTTAGGCCCAAGCGATCGAGCGTGCGCGCCTCGGACGCGAAGTCTCTCCCGGTCATGTTTCGGACGACCTCGACGAGCGCGTCGATCGCCGGCGTCGGCACTCCCGCTGCTGCACCCAGAGCGCTCATCGGGATCAAACCGGTCGGGACATCCTCTGTGATGAATTTGTGATCGAGCGAACTCGGCGTGCCGGTCGCCTGGTAGGGTCCGTCGCTGTTGTAGGTCAGCCGCCGGCAGGCCTCGACGAGGCTCGCCTCGCGGACGCCATAGACGCGATCGAACCAGTCCTCCAGGGTCGGGACCGACGCGCCCAGCGCCCGGGCGACGGCAATACGCTCGCTGTTGATCGCCTCGTACAGGTGGGCGACCGCCGGTGTCACGCCCTCGGCATAGAATCTGTAGCTGTCGCCGCTCTCGATCCGCGCTGCGTTGGCGACACAGTTTGCTACGTGCAGCATTGCATTGGCATTGGTAAATCCCGTGTACAGTGCATTTGGCGATGCCACCGCCTGTGGAAATAACGGCGACAGGCGCGGATGCACCGCGGCGATACGATTGCCCGGAAACGCCGCTATCTGCAGCCAGCGCTTCACGACGATCGGACGAATCCGCGTCGGCGCGAGGCGCCGGCACGAATAGGGGTAGTTGTCCATCTCGGCGACGGCAACGTCGGCGCGGCAGCCGGCCTCGTCGAGCGCTCGGCGCACGATCAACGATCCCCCGGTGTTACCCTGAATCAACAGGATCACCTGACCGTCGCGAAGCAGAGGTGCCAGTGATCGCGCCACCGCTGCCTGCGCATCGCCACCGGTCACGACGATGACGACATCGGCGCCGTCGTCGACGGCGGATCCCAGATCGCTCGTCGCCCGCTCGACGGCGGCGAACCCGCCCCGCTCTCCCTCGACATCGATGCCGCCGAAGGCGCGGATGTCGGCGAGCCTCGCATCGTCGATGTCGTGCAGCCGCAATTTGAACCCGGCGAGGCCCAGTTCCGCCGCGAGGTAAATTCCGCCAATTCCGGCGCCGATGATCGCAACGGTCTCGACCGTATCTCTGTCCGCCACGAGATTCTCCTCCACACCGCTGCCGCAACAGTAATCCGGTAGGGCAGCGCTGAACAGCGACGGTTGACAGGAGACGGGGTAAGCCGTATCCGGCAGGTCCTAGGCATGATCAGATTGCGCGGAAAGGCCCGTCGGCTCGTCGCCAGATCCTGGACCCTCTCGTGGTTCTATTACCGGCTGCACGGGCTGAAGCTAGCGGGGCGGGCAGGCGAACAAGTCTGGTACTTTGCGTATGGCGCCAACATGCACGACAGCGCATTTCGCGAGCGGCGTCGCATGAAGCCGGTCGACCAGCGCGTCGGACGCCTCCGCGGTTATCGCCTTCGCTTCAACCTCGAAGGCCGGCCGAAAGGTCGGGCAGCACCGGCCAATTTATCGCCGGACCCGGGGGCGGAGGTTTGGGGCGTGCTCTATAAAATCTCCCGCCGCGATCTGCTCCGGCTCGATTCGACCGAGGGAGTTCCCGGACTCGGCTATCGACCCAAGCAGTTCGAAGCCGAGGACCGAGACGGCCGCCCGTTCGTGGCGGTCGCCTATATCGCTCGCGGCAATGAAACCGACGGCATCCCGTCGCTGCGCTACCTGACGCTGTTGCGCGAAGGGGCACGAGCCAATGGGCTGCCGGGCCACTGGCTGCAGTTCCTTGACAGCGTCAAGCATGCGAAATCAGCGGAGTCTGCGGAATGATCTGCTTTTCAGACGAAGCCTGGCAGCGGACGGCGCGACTGCGCGAAGCGATCCACCGGCTTCCATTCAACACCGAACTCGCCGCCGGCTCGTTGGCTCGCGACCGTTTCCAGGCCTACATTATTCAGGATTCGCTCTATCTCGGCCGCTTTTCGCGGGCTCTGGCGATCGCTGCAGCGAAAGCCCCCGACAGTAACACAATGCAGTCTTTTGCCCAGTCGGCGCTGAGCGCCGTCGCGGTCGAGCACGCGTTGCACAGTCGATATTTGCGGGAATTCGGCATCGATCCCGCTCGGATCGGCGAAGCCGAGGCATGGCCGGATTGCCTGGCCTATACCAGCTACCTGATCGCCGCCGCCTACCATGAACCCTGGGAGGTCCTTGTTGCAGCGCTGCTGCCATGCTTCCGCATCTATTGGGATGTCGGGTGTACCATCGCGCAGAAGGCAGCGCCCGAGAACCCCTATCGGGCATGGATCGATACATATGCCGACGAGCGGTTTGGCAACGCGGTGGAAACCGCCATTGCGACCGGAGATCGAGCTGCCGCCGCCGTCACCACCGCGACCCGCACGGCGATGATCGCGGCGTTTGTGCGCGCCTGCCAGTACGAATGGCTGTTCTGGGACGGCGCCTACCAGCGCCGCAGTTGGCCCTCCTTCGACTAGCGGCGCGGTGCCCCTAATCGCTGACCGGGTCGAGGCGGAAGCCGTCGCCCCAGCGCCTGATGTGGCCGACCGAGGGCGACGGGAAGTGCATCGTGCAGCACAGAGTCGGGGTCTCGCAGTAGCGTTCGAGGAAGGCGCGGCGGGTGGCTGAGGCCTGCTTCTGATCGTAATCGACGCGCATGACGAGGTCCGGATAGCGCGCCTGGATCGGCGAATGGATCAGGTCGCCGGTGAATACGGCCTGGTCGCCGCTGCGCCCGGCGCAGACCGCGAAGTGGTCTGGCGTATGGCCGGCGGTCGGGGTCAGCCGGACATGGTCGTCGAGCGCGTGGTCGCTCGTCACCAGCTCGGCCTTTTTGGCGTCGATGATCGGCAGCACGCTTTCCCGCATCGCGTCGAGCGGGGTGTCCCGGTGGACACCGTCCCAATATTCGTATTCCTTTTTGGAGAACAGGTACTTGGCGTTTGGAAAGGTGGGCACCCAGCGGCCGTTCTCGAGCCGCGTATTCCAGCCGACATGGTCGCCGTGCAGATGTGTGCACATGACGAAGTCGATGTCGTCGACGCCGACGCCGGCCGCCTTCAGCGCCTGCATCCAGTTGCCGTCGGTCTTCTTGTGCCAGGTCGGGCGCAGCGGAAACGTCTTGTCGTTGCCGATACAGGCGTCGACGAGGATCGTGTGGTACGGCGTCTTCAAGACATAGGATTGGAAGCAGAGGACGGCCTTGTCGCCCGCCGGGTCGAGTGCGGCGGGCTCCAGCCACGACCGGTTCTCGTCCAGGAGCTCACGGCTCAGGCTTGGCAGAAACTCCAATATCGGCGTAAAGCCGGTCTCTTGATCGACGATCCGATGGATCGTCATGTCGTTGACCGCAAAGCTCGTGCGCATCGTCTCGGCCCTCATCAAAGATGGTCTATTATCCGCAAGTTCGATGGTAGCTCCCGATTTGTCGGGTGACAAACATGTCGGACTGTCGTCGGGAACATCGCAACGGCACCGGGAGAGGGGTGATCGTTGCTGCGCCGGCCTCGGGTAGCGGCAAGACCCTGGTGATGGCCGGCCTGTTGCGCCATCTGCGAAGGCGCGGCCTCAGCGTCGCCGCGGCCAAAGCCGGACCCGATTTCATCGATCCGACCTTTCACGCCGCGGCGAGCGGGAGGACTTGTCTAAACCTCGATGCCTGGGCGATGCGGCGAACGACCCTTGCCGGTCTCGGCGCCGAACTCGAAGCCAGCGCCGATCTCGTCTTGTGCGAAGGTGTGATGGGGCTGTTCGATGGGACCGGAATCACGGGGGAGGCTGGTTCCACCGCCGAACTCGCGCGCCTGACCGGTTGGCCGGTCGTGCTGGTCGTCGATGCGCACGGCCAAGGCGCTTCGGTAGCTGCGCTGCTGCGCGGGTTTGCCACCCACGAGCCGCGGGTGCAGCTCGCCGGCGTGATCTTCAACCGGGTCGCGAGCGGACGTCACCGCGCCCTCCTTGCGGCAGCCGTGGCGCACCACTTGCCCGATATCGCTTGTCTCGGCGCGCTGCCCTGGGACCCCGCGCTGACCCTCCCGTCGCGTCATCTCGGCCTGGTGCCGGCCGGCGAGGGCGGTGGTACTGAGCGGGTGATCGATCGCGCCGCCACATTGATCGGAGCCAATCTCGATGTCGCTCGGCTGCTGCGACTGGCCCGATCATCGGCATTCGAGAGCAATGCGGAGACCTGGGGAATTCCGCCCCTCGGGCGACGCATCGCGGTGGCGCGCGACGATGCGTTCTGTTTCGCCTATCCCGCGCTGATCGAGGGATGGCGACGAGCGGGTGCCGAACTCGCTTTTTTTTCACCCCTCGCGAACGAACCGCCGGATTCCGCCGCGGATGCCGTCTACCTTCCGGGCGGCTATCCCGAGCTCTGGGCGGGCCGGCTTGCCGCTGCTGAGTCGTTTATCGCGGGTCTGCATCGCGCCGCGGCCGGCGGAAAACCGGTCTATGGCGAATGCGGCGGCTATATGGTGCTCGGCAAGTCGCTGATCGACGCCGAGGGGCGCAAGCGGCCTATGGCGAACCTGCTGCCGCTGGAAACGAGTTTTGCCGAGCGGCGGCTCCACCTCGGCTATCGTTGTGCGACCCTGCTCGACAGCGGGCCGCTCGGGGTCGCCGGCCTACGCTTTCGCGGCCACGAATTTCATTACGCGACGGTCGTCCGGGAAGATGGCGTCGATCCATTGGTGTCGGTGACGGACGCAGCAGGGGCAGCTCTCGGGGCATGCGGGTTGCGGCGAGGCTCGGTTTTTGGCTCCTTCATCCACCTGGTCGATTTCCACGGCGTGCAATAGGCACTGCCCGCCGCTCACCCGATCCGGATCTGGATCTCGTCGCCGACCACCCGCACCGGATAGGTCTTCAAATCCTCGGTCGCCGGCGGGTCGAGCACCTTTCCGGTGCGAATGTCGAATCGGGCGGCGTGCAGCGGGCATTCGATCACCTCGCCGTCCAGCCAGCCGTCGGACAGACACGCATAGGCGTGGGTACAAACATTGTCCGTTGCATAGAGGCTGCCATCGGCGTCGTAGAGCGCGATCGAGCGGCCCCCCACCTCGACGCCGAGAACCTCGCCTTCCGTCAAATCGCCGCGCGCAGCGGCCCGCACCCAGTCCGCCTCGTCTTCGGTCATCGGCTCGCCTCCGGGACCCTTCAGGGACGCGCGACAATCCGCGGTATGCGGGAAAGGAAGGCCGGAAGATGATCGCCAAAACCGACGACCTGCCGATCGTCCGGCCCTTTGCGTTCCCGCTGTCCCGCTCGCCGAACCTCGGCGGCGTTCAGGAACGGCGTCACGTTCGACCCGGCCGTGTTCGGCAATGGCGCATCGGTCACGCGCGGCAGCCGATCCCGCCGCGGTGGGCGAGCCTCGGCTGATACCGGCCGGCGGCCGGCATTGCGCGTCCGGGCGGGCTGGCGATCGTCGGGGCGAGTAGCGCGGCGGCCCCCCCGTCTTGGTCGCTCATCATATTCGAGTTCGGCCTCTTCAATCCCGGGTATGACGCTCGACGGGATCTCTTTGCCGATCAACTTGACGATCGCGGCAACGGCTCGGCCGTCTTCGGGCGCCGCCAACATGAAGGACCGGCCGGGCCGGCCGGCGCGGGCGGTGCGGCCGATGCGGTGGATATAATCCTCGGCGTGGATCGGCACGTCGAAGCAGAAGACGTGGCTCAAGCCTTGGATGTCCAGGCCGCGGGCAGCGACATCGCTGGCGACCAGGAGCCTGATCTCGCCCTTGCGGAAGCGCTCCAGGGTCTCCGTCCGTTTCGGCTGCGGCATGTCGCCGTGCAACGCCGCGGCATCGAAGCCGTGTCGGGCGAGCGAGCGGAACAGGATATCGACGTCGCGTTTCCGGTTGCAGAAGATCAGCGCGTTCTTGACGTCTTCGGAGCGGATCAGGCGGCGCAGAGCTTCGCGCTTGTCTTCCGGGCGGATGACGGCGAGCGACTGCACGACGGTCGCCGACGGCGAGGCGGGTGGCGCGACCGCGATCTCCACCGGGTCGCGGAGAAATGCGTCGGCGAGCCCGCGGATCTCGGCCGGCATCGTCGCGGAGAAGAACAACGTCTGCCGCGGCTCGGGCAAAAGGCCGACGATGCGTTCGACATCGGGGATGAACCCCATGTCGAGCATCCGGTCAGCCTCGTCGATTACCAGGATGCGCGAGTCCGAGAGGAGGATCTTGCCGCGTCCGTACAAGTCGAGGAGACGACCCGGCGTGGCGATCAGCACGTCGACGCCGCGATCGAGCTTGCGCTCCTGATCGACAAAGCTTTCGCCGCCGATCAGCAGCGCCATCGTCAGGCGATGATGCTTGCCGTAGAGCTCGAACGACGCTGCGACCTGGGTCGCGAGCTCGCGCGTCGGCTCGAGGATCAGCGAGCGCGGCATTCGCGCCCGCGCGCGGCCAGCCGCCAGCATGTCGATCATCGGCAGCACAAAGCTCGCCGTTTTGCCGGTTCCCGTCTGTGCGCAACCAAGAACATCCCGGCCACGCTGGACGTGCGGAATCGCTTGTTCCTGGATCGGGGTGGGGGTGGTATAGCCGGCGTCGGAGACTGCCTGAAGAACTTCAGGCGACAGACCAAGTTGTGAAAAACCCATCGAGAAGTTGTAGCCTTTTTGTAACAATTACGAATGTTGTGCCTTGCAGCCTATTTGGGTTCGACACGGGAAATGTCAAACACTTTTCGGGTGTGAGTTATGCCCGCCCAACAGAGCAGATCATTACCAGCAAGGACAACAGCGTTTCGGAAACGAGCATCAGCGACGGCGATATTGCGGACGGGGCGTCATCGGCGGTGCCGCCCGCTCGTCTTTGTGGCGGAAGTTGATTCGACCCTTGGTAAGGTCGTAGGGGGTCATTTCGACGGTGACTCGATCGCCGGCGAGGATGCGGATGCGGTTTTTCTTCATCCTGCCGGACGAATAGGCGAGAGTCTCGTGCCCATTGTCGAGCTTTACTCGAAAACGCGCATCGGGGAGCAACTCCTGCACGGTGCCCTCGAACTCGATCAAGTCTTCCTTAGCCAAACAGATCTCCTCTATAAAGGGACGGGGGCGACAAAGCGCCCCCGCGTCAACGTTCCGCCCTCTACCTCAGACAGCGCGCAAATTCACCGCGGAAACGCGGCCGCGCTGACCTTGTTCGAGCTCGTAGCTGAGCTTTTGGCCTTCGCGCAGATTGTCCATCCCCGCGCGCTCGACGGCGGAGATATGAACGAAGACATCCGCGCCGGGAGTTTCGGGCTGGATGAACCCGTAACCCTTTTGCGCATTAAACCATTTGACCGTACCGGTCGCCATTAGCAGGACTCCACGTAGTATCTAGGCCGCCGCGCTGGCACGCGACGCATCGGACATCGATTGGCTCGGGGGACACGGTCGGACGATCGCAGACGCGCGCAGGCCGGGAAACCGAATTCAAACGGGTCGACACATCTTAGTTAAGCGGCGTCGCCGATCTGCGCAAGTGTGTTCATACGTCGAGATCGCGGGCGAAGCGGGCGTTTTTCTGAATGTACTCGAAGCGCAGTTCGGGGCGGCGGCCCATTAGGGTCTCGACCAACGCTTGGGTTCGGGAGAGCTCATCGACCGGGGCCTCGATCGCTGCAGGGTCGGCCTTGGGCGGCAGTGTGACCCGCAGCAATGTGCGTTGCGCCGGGTCCATCGTCGTCGCCTTCAGGAAGCGCGCCGGCATTTCGCCGAGGCCTTTGAAGCGGCTGACCTCGACCTTGCCGCGCCCGCTGAAGGCGCTTTGCAGCAGTTCCTCGCGATGCGCATCGTCGCGGGCGTAGAGGGTCACCTCGCCCTGGGTCAGCCGATAAAGCGGCGGCAGCGCCAGAAAAAGGTGCCCATTCTCCACGAGGCGCGGCATCTCGCGAAAGAAGAACGTCATCAACAGCGAAGCGATGTGCGCCCCGTCGACATCGGCATCGGTCATGATGATGACGCGTTCGTAGCGCAATGCCTCCTCGCGGTAATGCGACCCCGAGCCGGCGCCAAGCGCCAGGATGATGTCGGAGAGCTCCTGGTTGGCGCGCATCTTGTCGGCCGAGGCACTCGCCACGTTGAGGATCTTGCCGCGTAGCGGCAGGATGGCCTGGGTCTCGCGGGCGCGTGCCTGCTTGGCCGAGCCGCCGGCGCTGTCGCCTTCGACAAGAAAGACCTCTGTGCCCGCAGCGCTGTCCCGGCTGCAGTCGGCGAGCTTGCCCGGCAGCCGCAGCTTGCGCGTTGCGGTCTTGCGTGCCAACTCGCGCTGCTGGCGTCGCCGCGCGCGCTCCTCGGCCCGCTCCGCAATGCGGTCGAGGAGCAGCCGCGCCGTCGCCGGATCGGCACTCAGCCAATGATCGAAGTGGTCCTTGACGGCATTCTCGACGAGCCTGGTCGCCTCGGTCGAGGCGAGCCTCTCCTTGGTCTGGCCCTGAAACTGCGGATCGCCGATGAAGAGCGACAGCAGCAGCGCCGCACCGGACGTGACGTCCTCGCCGGTCGCCTGGGCAACGCGTCGATTGCCGACGAGCTCGCCATACCCTTTGACTCCACGCAATAACGCGTTGCGCAGTCCGGTTTCGTGGGTTCCTCCCTCTGGGGTCGGGATGGTGTTGCAATAGGAGTGGCTAAACCCGTCTTCTTCGTCGTCCGGCCAAGCTACCGCCCATTCGACCCCGCCGCCTTCGGTAAAATCCACCCGGCCTAAGAACGGTCGCGGCGTCAGAATCGACCGCCCATCGAGGCTCGCCGAGAGGAAGTCGGCGAGCCCCCCCGGGAAGTGGAGCCGCGCCTCGGCCGGGACCCCGTCCGGCCGCGGTAGCGCGGGATCGCAACTCCAGCGAATTTCCAGGCCGCGGAAAAGATAGGCCTTGGAGCGCGCCATGCGGTAGAGGGTCGCCGCACGAAATCCGACGTCGCCGAAGATCTCGGGATCGGGATGAAACCGCAAGGTCGTGCCGCGTCGGTTGTTTACCGGTCCGCGGTCGATGAGCGCCGTCTGCGGCGCGCCTCGACGGTAGCTCTGGCTCCACAACCGCCGGTCACGAGCCACCTCGATCTCGAGCCGGTCGGCGAGCGCATTGACGACGCTGACACCGACGCCGTGCAATCCACCCGATGTCCGGTATGCGTCACCGCCGAACTTGCCACCGGAGTGCAAGGTCGTCAGGATGACCTCAAGGGCCGATTTGTCGGGAAAGCGCGGATGAGGATCGACCGGGATGCCGCGGCCGTTGTCTCGGACCGTAACCCAGTCGCCGGCGGCGAGCTCAATTTCGATGCGCGTGGCATGGCCGGCGACGGCCTCGTCCATCGCGTTGTCGAGCACCTCGGCGGCGAGGTGATGTAAGCCGCGTTCATCAGTGCCGCCGACATACATGCCTGGGCGGCGGCGAACCGGCTCCAACCCCTCGAGAACCTCGATATCCTTCGCGGAATAGCTTTCCGCGGTTCGCGCCATCGGCGCATCGAAGAGGTCAGGCATGGCGCGAATATAAGGATGGCCGGGGTCAGTGCAAGCAGCATTCAGTGCCGGCCGGATCGACGACAACTAAATATTGGATGAGTCGGGGCGATCTTGATCCGGCGCGACGATTCCGTGCAGTCTGCGGGAACCTCTGTAAGGCGGCGGGCTTTGCGGTTATGATGGGCCCGATGATGATGATGACCAACGAGCGCAAGATTTGGGAGGCAGCCTTGCTTCT
>DATEQL010000789.1:0-2940 GCA_035272665.1 Allostellaceae bacterium | reverse complement strand
GATGTTCCGGCAGGCGATGCGTGAGTTGGGCTACGTCGAGGGGCAAACCGTTCGGTACGAATTCCGCTCGGACGGAGGACAGGCGAGCCGCCGGCCGGAACTGGCGGCGGAGCTGGTCGGCCTCAAAGTGGATTTGATCGTCGCATGGTTCACGCCGGCCGCGACCGCCGCCAAGCAGGCGACGCGCGAAATTCCGATTGTCATGACAACGGGAGACCCGGTGGGCACGGGTCTGGTCGACAGTCTCGCCCGGCCCGGCGGAAACATCACCGGAATAAGTGGATTGGCCCCGGAACTCGCCGGGAAAAACGTCGAATTGATCCGGGAAATGCTGCCCTCGTCCCGTCGCGTCGTCGCCCTGATCAACGCGCGCGACTCTTCTTCGAAGCCCATCCTCGACCAAATTCTGTCAGGCGCCGCCGCTACCGGGCTCACGGTCGCTCCGATAGAGATCAACAACCCCGACGAGCTGGAAGCCGCGTTCGCGGCCATGGAGAAAGACCCGCCCGATGCCGCCGCAATAGCCCAACCCAGCCTGCCGACCACACGCATCGCGGAACTGGCGCTGAAATATCGCATTCCGGCGTTCTCGCCGTTTCGCCCCTTCGCCGAGGATGGCGGGTTGTTGAGCTATTGGCTCAATGAAGCCGAGATTTATCGCCGTATGGCGGTTTTGGTCGACAAGATCCTGAAAGGCGCCAAGCCGGCCGATCTGCCGGTCGAGCAGCCGACCCGTTTCGAGCTGGTCATCAACCTGAAGACGGCCGCGGCGCTTGCCCTGACGGTGCCGCCGTCGATCCTCGACCGCGCCGACGAGGTGATCGAATGAGACGCCGCGAGTTCATCACCGTTGTTGGTGGGGCTATAATCGCCTGCTTGCCCGCCGCTCACGCTCAGCAGCGCGGAAAGCCCCAACGCATAGGATTGTTGATACCCGTATCCGCGCAGGCGGCGGCCGCCAATGTTGCAGCGTTTCGGCAAGGCCTGCGCGACCTCGGCTATACCGAGGGTCGCGACGTGGCATTGGAATACCGAAACGCCGACGGGAAAGATAATCTCCTTCCCGGGTTCGCAGCCGAGCTGGTGCAGGCAGGGGTCGACGTGATCCTTACCTGGGGCACGCCTGCAGCGCGAGCCGCCAAGGAAGCAACGTCGAAGATACCTATCGTCATGGCGGCAATCGCCGATCCCACCGGGACCGGTATTGTTCAGAGCTTGGCGCGGCCAGGCGGCAACATCACCGGGTTAACCTCGATTGCCCTCGAGATCGACGGCAAGCGGCTGGAGTTTCTCAGGGATATCGCCCCGCCGCTCTCCCGCGTGGCCGTCTTCTGGAATCCGGCTAATCCAGTGGGGAAACTCCTTGTAAACCAAACAAAGCTGGCTGCGGATTCCTTGGGCTTGGAGTTATTGTTGATCCCGATCCAGGAGGCTGGGCAATTCGAACAAGCCTCAGCCGCCATCATTAGAGAGCGGCCTAATGGCCTCACAGTGAACTCGGACACCCTATTTCTCGATAATCAGAGCCGAATCTTGGATATGGTCGCAAAGGCGCGCATTCCTGCGACTTATCCATACCGAGAGTTCGTAGACGCCGGCGGGCTGATGTATTACGGACCAAATTATCCTGACCTGTTCCGGCGGGCGGCGACATATGTCGACAAGATTTTAAAGGGCACGGCGCCCAGCGATCTGCCGGTCGAGCAGCCGACCAAATTCGAGCTGGTGGTCAACCTGAAGACCGCCGAGGCGCTCGGTCTCACGGTCCCGCAATCGATCCTCGGCCGCGCCGATGAGGTCATCGAGTGATCGGCCGGCGCAAAATCATCGCGCTGCTCGGCGGTGCGATTTTGGCTTGGCCGCCGGCGGTGCGCGGACAGGAGCCGAGACGGACCTACCGCATCGGCGCTTTGTCCGGCTTGCCACGTAGTGAGCCGTTTTATATCGCGCTTTATGACGAGCTGGGCAGGCTCGGTTTCGTCGAGGGTCAAAACCTCCAAATCGACGGGCAAGGTTATGGAATGCGACGCGAGCAATTCGCGCAACATGCGGCAGAGGTGGTCAAGGCCAAGGTCGATGTCATTCTGACCGGCGGGGATGTCCCAATTCGCGCCGCACAGCAGGCGACTGCGACGATTCCGATCCTCGCGATGACCGACGATATGGTCGGATCGGGACTGGTGGGCTTGATGGCCCACCCCGGCGGCAACACGACCGGGGTCAGCTTGCTTGCCACCGAGCTCGACGGCAAGCGCGAGGAGATCTTGATCGAAATGACGCCGGGCGCTCGCCGCATTGCAGCCCTAGCCGATACCAACACGACGGCGTCCCAACAGCTTCAGTCACTACAGGACGCCGCCCGTGCGCGCGGCGTCGAGCTGTCGATTCAGCGGATTGCCAAGCCGGAGGAGGTCATCGGCGCCATCGACGCGGCAAAGGCTGCGGGTGCGGCAGCTCTCAATGTGCTGGCGTCACCGGTCTTGTTCGGCCAGCGTCGGCTCATCATCGAGCGCGCAGCCGCGTTGCGCTTGCCTGCGATATATCAATGGCCGGAAACCGCCGAGGAGGGCGGGCTTGCCGGCTATGGCCCACGCATTGTCCAGCTCTACCGGGACGTAATGAGCCGACAGCTTGTCGCGCTGCTGCGCGGCACCAAACCGGCCGATCTGCCGGTCGAGCAGCCGACCATATTCGAGCTGGTCGTCAACCTGAAGACCGCGAAGGCGCTCGATCTGACGATCCCGCAATCGATCATCGCCCGCGCCGACGAGGTGATCGAATGAGGTGTGCCTATCTGGCCGTCAAGATTGCTTCGCTTCGCTCGCAATGACACCTCAATGGCCGTCATTGCGAGGAGTGAAGCGACGAAGCAATCTCGTCGATTTCGGCGCTGACCTTCTTGCTTGCTACCGCTGGTAGGTCGAAGGGCGGGGGTGTATC
>DATEQL010000788.1:0-10498 GCA_035272665.1 Allostellaceae bacterium | reverse complement strand
GTCGACGCTCGCGATCGGCACCGAGCAGGACCGCATGGGCTGCCCGTTGATGTGGACCGTGCAGGCGCCGCATTGCGCGATGCCGCAGCCGTACTTCGTTCCGGTGAGGCCCACGACATCGCGCAAGGCCCAGAGGAGCGGCGTATCGGGTTCGATATCGAGCTGGTGTTGCGTGCCGTTGACTGTGATCGTGACCATCGCCAGGCGCTCCTGACTAGATGACTGCCAAGCACATAGTAGCACCGTTGCGGGGACCCTCAAACGGGCTGATGGTTCCGGGGGAATACGCAGCAGCCCACGGGTGAGGTTCCCGAGCCCGCTAGTCCTCTGCTTTGAGAATTGCGGGCTCAGATTACCGGCCCGGCATCCGACCGAAGGTACAAGCCAAGCCGATTACAGCGGTTGAATTTGTGCTTCCAGCAATGCTCGCCAAAGGTTTCGGGAGCGATCGGCGAAATCGGTGTGCCAAGTGTGCCCGTGTGCCGCGCCCGATTATTCCTCTGAGCTGTCTCTGGCCATGGATATCGATCGCCTTCTGGGGCAGGTTGTATCGTAACCGTTAAAGCTAAGCAGCAACACTTGATGAGCCTTTGGGCAACCGCCGAATAGATGTCAAAAGGGTTCAACATGTCGCCGGCTGGTACGCCGGGTGTTGACCGGTCCCTCAAAAAAACTCAAATTTCCTCAACCGGGCCTATAATCACAAGCGATGCATCCCGCCGCCGACGCACCGGCGGGCGTCGCGTTCGGTCGGTTCCGGGTATCGCCGCACCGCCGCCAACTCCTCGCTGACGGTCACCCGATCGAGCTGCCCAGATGCTGCGCGACTAGGGCCGTTCCGCTGATGCCTTCGCGCTCCTCCAGCCGGTCTACGACCGGTTCACCGAGGGCTTCGACACCGCCGACCTCAGAACCGCAAAAGCGCTTCTTCCCCGCCCTCTAATAGCGGGTATCGTGGCGTCCGCTTTCGGAGCGAACCCGTCATTCGGACTCGCGACAGCCGAGCCGATCTTAGCTTGGGCAACAGGCGTCAGATTTCCATCAGTAACGGTTTCGCGGGCTGAATCGACTTGCGGGTACCGCTGTGCAAAGATGCCGCAAGCCGTTGCCAGCCTGTAGGGAGCACGCCCGATGATCGAGAAGACTGCGCAATCCGTCGCCAACCTGGGCTTTCACGCCCACATCTATTACGACCCGACAAGGACGCGCGCCGTCGCCGAGCGCGTGTGCGCCGCGCTCGGCGAGAAGTTCCCGGTCGAGATCGACGGCTTCCGCGACACGCCGGTCGGGCCGCACCCGATCGCCAATGTTCTGGTCATTTTCAAGCCCGAACAGTTTGAGCATGTCGTGCCTTATCTGATGCTGAACCGCGACGGGCTCGACGTACTGGTCCACCCGCTGACCGAGGACGCGGTGGAGGACCATAGCAGTTTTGCGATCTGGCTCGGCAACCCGGTCGAGTTGAAACTCCACACCCTGCCGCGCGGCCGCGGCGGGCGGCTGCCGAGCGGGGTAAGCGCGTAGGCACCGGGCTTCTTGCCCGGCTCCGACGTCGACTCGCGGAAAACGATCACGGGCTTGACCCGCATATCCACGTCTTGTTTCGAGCGACCCAAGGCGTGGATGGCCGGGACGAGCCCGGCCAAGACGAAATTCAGGAGGCGATTTTTCTCGCTTTGTCGCTGCAGGAGTTTCCCCGGACAGCCCTGCGCTTTCGCGGGGATGACGAACACCGGGAAAAGGATCGCCGATGACCGATTTTGCGCTTCGACCAAGGCCCACCCTGACGAGCCTCGCGGCCGATCTCGCCGCAGGCCGCACCACGAGCCGCGATTTGATCGCTGCGCGCTGAGTTTGCCGATCGAGCCACCGGACACGGTGCCGGTGGGGCTGATGGTTGTCGGCCGCCACGGCGAAGACTGTCGTTTGCTCGCCATCGGCATCGGCATCGAAGATAAGCTCACCACAGAGGCAGCGAGAGACGCGCTTTGTCATTGCGAGGACCCCCGAACGGCCGCCCTGCGGGGCTTCCCGGGGGACGAAGCAATCTCATTGGTATGACCTTGAATAGATTGCTTCGCTTCTCTCGCAATGACGAATAATCCTCTGCGCCTCACTGTTGCCGAACCTTGATAACCGCGGGGAACAAATCATGCAGTCTGACATCGACGAAGACGCCCTCGACTACCTGTCGCGGGCGAGGGACCGCGCAGCGGCTGCGCGGCGGGGCATCAAGCCGTAGTTGTGAGCGCCGAGTTCGACTCCAGGGGGTGGAGTTGCCGACGATCTCAGCCAACAACACCGCGGGGCTGTGGGAGGCCGCCAGCGGTGCCCTGCTTGCCACGCTCGAAGGGCTTACGGGCACGATCGCGAGGGTCGCGTTCAGCCACGACGGCGAGTGCATTGCCGTCGCGTCCGTCGACCGCACGGCACGGCTGTGGCAAGCGTAGCCGCTGTTGCGCGACAATATCCGTCACCTTGCTTGTTCGGCCTTCGCCAATGCTGTCTTGTCGCGATCGAGATCCGCCTCTGCGCGTGGGCTGTCCTCGAACTCAACCAGCTCCTTATCGCGCGCCACCGCATCGGCGAAGGCCATCGCCGCATCATGATATTTTTGGTGCTTCATAAAGGTCTGCCCGCGCCCCCGGTCGATCCACTGGCACACTAGCGGCCACCACCAGTTAGCGGGGTCCTGATGATGCACCGCCTCGAAGGTATCTTTAGCCTCGTCGAGATGTTGCGAAGCCTCGGCGAGGTCAGCATCGCTGCCGCGCTTCTCCAGCGCCAGCGCCAAGCGATAGAGGATATAGCTGCGGTCGCGCTGTTCCTCCAGTTTGCGCTCCAACTGTTGCGCTGGCGCTTCCGCCGCTTCGTTCGTCGTCTCGCGCGGAGTGAGCAGCTTGCGATAACCCTCAATGGCTTCGTCCAGCCGGCCCTCGCCCTCGGCCGCTGCTACGTCGGCCTGGATGCGAGGAACAACACGCTGAAGTTTCTTCCAAAACTCGCAGACCGGGCATTGTCGCGATCCCAGCTCGGGAGGGGGGTTCGCTTGCAACCACTCGTCAAGAATTTCGCCGAGCGCCGCGGAATCGGCAGCGGCAGCTGCAGCATCGCCGCGCATCTGGATATCAAAAAATACACGCGTCTGATAAAGCGCGGCCAGTTTCTCTCTCGCCCGCTCGGGGTCGATGATTGCGGCGGCATCGCTGATTATCGCGCGATAGCTCTTTTCCGCAGCCTCGAGGTGGTCCTTCGCGCTGTCACGGTCGCCGTACCACATCTCGCCACTCGCCATTTTGACCCAGCTCTCGGTTTCCGAGAGCAGCAACGGCTTAGCGGTGTCGTGATCGGCGTCGCCTATCATGGCGGCCGCCTCCGCAGGAAGCTCTTTTCTCAAATCCTTCTTGATATCCTTGATCTTCTTGATCGCCTTCGCGGTATGCCCGACATTCATTTGATAGTCGGCGTCGAGCATCCCCATGGTATAGTATAAACGCACGTAGGGCAGCCAATCTTCACTCGTCAGATTGCTTTGGCTTTTAAGCTTGGCCAGATATTCTTCCGAAAACGGCGTGAAGTCGTTTAGTATCGGCAGAATGATCCCGCTAACTCCGGGGATGAAGCGCAATCGCGTCGAAAACTCGTTCGTGATGTCGCCGATTTCGGTCAGCAGCATGTTGCGCTCGGTGCTGGCGGTGCGGGCGCGTCGGGTCATCTCCTCGGCCTGATCCGCATTTTTTTGGGCGGTTGCGTGGAGGTCAATGCTGAGCTTCGCCCAGACCACGATCGCGACGACGACGATCGCCGCAAACGCCGACGCCACAGCCATGCGCACGACCCGCTGCCGCCGCTCGTGCGTCCGCGCCTGTTTCACCGCGTCGAGGCTGTGCTCCAACAGGCGTTCGACACGATCGATCTGGCCGCCATAGCGGGCGGCCCAGGCGGCGGTCCGCGGCCGTTCGTTCCACCACTGCCAGCGGCGATTGACCTCGTTGAGCGGCAATGTCGCCGCTGTCCCGTCCGACTCGGCCCAGGTGGCCAAGGCGCGATAGATGCGGGCGTCGTTGCGTTCCTCGACCAACCAGCCGGCGCGCGGCGCCTCATTACCCAACACCTCGGTAGCCTTGGCGCCGATGCGATCCCACCGTCGTAATAGCGCCTCATGACTGACGTCGATGAAGGATTCCGCCGTCAGAACCGGGACCGAGGCCGCCCCGGGGACCAGAAACGCGCAGTCTTCATCGCGGTAGCGGTCGAGTACCCGGCGTAGCTGCGCTTCGGGATACCCTGTTTCGGCCAGCAACGTGGCCAGCGGAAGCGCGCGGCGAGTGGCGCGCCCTTCGTCGTCAAGCTGCCCAAGCGCTCGGAACACGGCTTCGACCACCGGCTCGAGCCCTGGTAGGCTCGCCATCACTTCGTCGGCGTGTTGAGACAAGGCCCCGGCGATCTCCCCGATAGCTTTGTAGTCGTCGAGGCCGAGGGTCACGGTGGCGGTGCCAGCGCGGGCGCGCGCGCCCGCGCGTTTCCAGATGCGCGAGAGACAGTGTTGCAGCACCGAGAGGTGATCGGCTTCGTCGCTGGTGTCGATCAACAGCCGCTCGACCAGCCGCGGATCGATCGCCGCGCCGACCTTCTCGACCGGACCGCGGATCGCACTCTCGCGCTCACTGCGAGTCAACGCGGGGACCAGGTATTGGGTCGCGCTAACCGCTTCCGGCAGCCCGTAGAACAGCGCGCAATCGCCAATGAAGTCGGAACGCATCGTGATGATGATGTGCGCGCCACATTCCCGATTGCGGCTTGCTTCCAGCAGCAGCTGCACAAAACGGGTGGCTTCATCGCGCAACTCGGCGCCGGCGGGGTTGCGCAGCTCCGCGCCGCGGCTCCAAGCCACGTACCGAAACAGCTCCTCAAACTGGTCGACGAGGATCACCGCGGGCCGCCCAGCCCCGTCGGCAAGCGCCTCGATGAGGCCGAAGCTCGAACTGTAGAGGGTGGAGAGGATCCTGAGCCGGCGCTCCGCATGCAGCACCTCCGCATCGGGGCCGTCCTCGCCCTCACCCGCGTCGAGTACCGCCAACGCCTCGGCAAGCCGGCCGAGCGGTGCGTCGGCCGGCCGAAACTCGATCCAACGCCACGCCCGCCCAGTGCCGTCCGGCGGCGCGGCACCGTGCGCTTCCTCTTCGATCAGAGGTCGCAGACCGGCCCTCACCAACGAGGATTTGCCGCTGCCCGAGCTGCCGACGACCGCGATAAAGCGGGACCGGTCGAGCAGGCGATAAAGCGCATAGGACTGGTCCTCGCGGCCGAAAAACAGTTCGTGATCGGCATAGGCGAAGGGCCGCAGCCCGCGAAACGGCCGGGCCACAACGGCCGTGAGCGCCCCCACGTCGTTCACAGCGCACGCTCCCGGTTGGCGATGATCAGGGGGTTCAGCGCCTCGGGGGGCAGGTCGTCGCGATCGGTCAGGTCGAGGACGACGTCGATCTCGTTGCGCGGCGGAACCTTGATGATCACCTGCTTGCGCTTGCCGGGGGGCGGAGCGGCAATCAGACCGCGGACGGCGAAATTCTCCTTGCGTCCAAGTTCGCGCCATCTCCCCAGTTCGCGCGCCGTTGCCCGCACCCACACCTCGGGGGCGTTTGCCCAGCACAGCACGACGCCGTCGCATTCACGCAAGTTCTCGCGGTGGAGAGCGTTGATCTCCCCGGGGTCGCCCTCGAACGCCGGCAGTACAGCGTCAATTTCCAGTTCCTGCAGCCGCTGGGAGACGGCGCAGGCGTAATCGGTGTCCTCCTCGCGATGATAGACATAATAGCGGGTCTCGGCCTCGATCCGTTCCGGCCGCTCCGTCGGAGCGGTCGCGCGCGCGGTATGCTGGACGAGAAAATCGACAAAACGGCTCAGATCGTCGCCCTCCACCTTGTCGGTGCTCAGATGGCCGTCGAAGCGCTCGAGCACTGCGAGCGGATCGCGCTCGGCGGCAGGGTCGGCCAGCCCGGCAAAGACGCGCGGCGCCCAGACGAGGCGATGAAACGGCGGCTCTTCGGCCGGTGTCGTGGCCGCCGCGCGTGCGGCCGCATGCGCAAGCTGTAACGGGACGATGTGCGGGGCATCCTCAGGCGCATATCCCAGCTTGTCGCCGAGTAGGTGAACCGAGAACGCCGCGCCGGCGATCCACTCGTCGACGACCGCCGCGGCCGTCGCGTCGTGCGGCACCTCGACATTGGGATCGGGCACAATCCGAATGTCGCGGCCCTGCAGCTCCGCTATCACGCGGCAGTAGGCTTCCCTCATATCCGCCGCTGGCTTGGCAAGATACACGTAATGCGTGAGCGCTTGCCGTGTTGAGCAAGCCGAAGCGGTGACCGCTGACGAGCTGCTGGATGGCGCTCGATCGGAAGCGGGGTTGGCGGCGGATACAACTGGCGAATACGATTCCACTTCAGCAGAGCTGCTAAGCTCTTGAGCTAGTCGCAAGAGGCGCCGTGCCAGATCCCGCGCCCGATCGAAGTATCGGCGGTCGGTCTGCGTCTCGGCCCGCGGATCGAAGAAATCGTCTTCCGATCCGGCCCCCGCTCCTTCCTCGATGACGGAGAATTCAAAACCCTCCTTATTATTAAGCAGCGCCGGTATCGCCTGGCGACTCATAAAATGCTTGGTTACGAACAAGACCCGCTTGCGCACCCTGTCCATGCCTTCGTGCTGCCAGCACTTCGCGAATACATCGAGTTCGCGCTTGCACCACTCACTGGCGATCCAGTTGTTGGACAGTACGATTAATAATATATCCGATGCTCTAAGATTTTCCCTTATATGCTTGTCGAAATCGTCCCCGCGTTCGATACGTACGGTGTCGCGCCAAATCCGCACCTGCGACCGCCCTCTTTGCGAAAACTCATAGCTTATTTCCCCACAGAGATGGCTGACAAAGCCCCTTTTCGCTTTGGAGTCGGTGGGGAGCCGGTCATCTTCGCGCGCATATGAGATGAATATTTGGATCGCCAATGTTCTTCTCCTGTTCTTCTCTGCCTTTAGCGCGAACGCTTCGCCGAGGGGCACGACCAAGGCAGTTGGGACAACAATAGAGAGCCTTTCCCGTTATCAGCAACCCTCTTGGATGGCATGGCCGCAGCAGCGCGGTGCCCGCAAGCCGGGTGCAACCTCCCAAAATGAGCCGGGCACGAGCGCGAACCCGACGCCAAGGTCTCCGTACTGCGCTGGCTATTAAAGCTATGAAGGTTGTTCATCCGGGAGAACCGGAAAGCTGTGGTTGCGAGACCGATCAACCGCAGTCCAAGCGCTCTCCGGATGGACGCTCACAAGAATGCGCGTCTGACGCCGACAGCTCGGCTCCTGATGGTTCGGCGGATTGAGCAAGAGGGCTGGAGGATGGCGGATGCCGCCGCGGCGATCGGCCTGTCCGAACGCCGCGCCTAAGAATGGCTCAAGCGGGGATGACGAACAAAAAGCGATCTGAGATAATGAATAGAATGAAAGCATCACCATGACCGCAAGGCCCACCCTGGCGAGGCTTGCCGCCGATCTCGCCGCCGGTCGCACGATGAGCCGGGAATTGGTCGAAGCGGCGCTGGCGCGCATCGCCGATCCCGCCGGGGAGGGCAGCCGCGTCTTCATCAAGGTTTATGCCGACACCGCGCGCGCGGCGGCCAAAGCGCAGGACCAGCTGCGCGCGGCCGGTTATGTCGCCTCGCCGCTCGCCGGCCTCCCGGTGTCGATCAAGGACCTGTTCGACGTCGCCGGAGAGGTCACGCTCGCCGGGTCGCGGGCGCTCGATGACGCGCCGCCGGCCACGGCCGATGCACCGATCGTGGCACGCCTCAAAGCTGCGGGTGCGGTCATCATCGGGCGCACCAACATGACCGAGTTCGCCTTCTCCGGGGTCGGCATCAACCCGCATTACGGCACGCCGGGCAACCCTCACGACCGCAGCCTGATCCCCGGTGGCTCCTCGGCCGGGGCGCCGGTCTCGGTAGCGGACGGCATGGCGGCGGTGGCGATCGGCACCGACACTGGCGGCTCGGTTCGCATTCCGGCGGCGCTGTGCGGGCTCGTCGGGTTCAAGCCGACCCGATACCGCGTGCCGCGCGACGGTGCCCTGCCGCTTTCCGCCACCTTGGACTCGATCGGCCCGATCGGCGTCAGCGTCGCCTGCTGCGCGCTGACCGACGCTGTCATGGCGGGTGAGCCCGTGGAACCACCCACCGCCATTCCGCCCGACGGTCTTCGCCTCGGCATTCCGCAAACGGTGATGCTCGACGACCTCGAAGAGCCGGTCGCCGCGGCTTTCGAGCGGACGGTTTCGGTACTTTCCCGCGCGGGTGCGCGCATCGTCGAATTGCCCCTCGAGATGCTCGGCGACTATGCACGGATCAATATCAAGGGCGGCTTGCCGGTGGCAGAAGCGTTCGCCTGGCACGAGAAGCTGATCGAGCGGCGCGGCCAAGAGTACGACCCGCGGATCCGAACCCGCATCGCGCGCGGTCGCGACATGACGGCGGCCGAATACATTCGCCTGGTCGAGGCGCGCGCCGATTTCATTCGCCGCTTTGACGCCGAGACGCAGACGTTCGACGCCTTGGTGATGCCGACCGTGCCAATGACGGCGCCGCCGATCGCGGCTTTCACGAGGGACGAGGATTACGCGCGTCTCAATATGAAGCTGCTGCGCAACACGGCGGTCGTCAATTTCCTCGATCGTTGTGCGCTGACCTTGCCGATCGAAGCACCGGGTACCGCACCGGTGGGTCTAATGGTCGTCGGCCGCCACGGCGAAGACCGCCGTCTCCTCGCCATCGGCACCGGCATCGAAGAAAAGCTCATCACACAGACAGGGAGACAGTGAGAGCAGCATCTTGTCATTGCGAGGAGCGCCGTGCGCGACGAAGCAATCTCGATGGTGCGATCTGACCGAGATTGCTTCGCTTCGCTCGCAATGACGAAGTATCCTCGGTGATCTCTGTGTCTCTCCGTCTCTGTGGTGAATAACCTTGATAACCGGAGCACGACAACATGCCATCTGACATCGACGACGCAGCCCTCGATTATCTGCTCGCTCGCGCCGGGCTCAGCCTGACCGCAGAACAAAAGGTCGAGCTGAAGACGGTCTACGCCGGTATCGCCGCGATGGCCGAGCGTGTGCGCAAGCCTCGCGGCCGCATGGCCGAACCGGCGCATGGCTACGGCTTTGCCGAGGAGGATCTGCCATGAGCGACGCGATCCCGACCATCGCCGCAGCCGCCCGGCTGATCGCCGCGAAAGAGCTCTCGCCGGTCGAGCTGACCCGGGCCTGCCTCGCCCGCGTGCATGCGCTCGACGGTGAGCTGCATGCCTTCGTCCATCTGACCGAGGAGCGGGCATTGGCCGAGGCGCGCGCCGCCGAGCGGGCGATCATGGCTAGCAGGCCCGCAGGGCCGTTGCACGGCATCCCGATTGGCCTCAAGGACATCGTCGACACCAAGGACATTCCGACGACGTGCGGATCGAAATTCCTGCAGGACAACATTCCGGATACCGATGCCACTTGCGCCGAAAAGCTCGCCGCCGCCGGCACGGTGCTGATGGGCAAATTGACGACGCATGAATTCGCCGATGGCGGCCCGTCCTTCGACCTGCCCGCACCCCCGGCGCGCAACCCCTGGAACACCGAGCACTTCACCGCCGGCAGCAGCAGCGGCACCGGCGCCGGGGTCGCGGCAGGGCTGATCCTGGGCGGTATCGGCACCGACACCGGCGGCTCGATCCGCGGCCCGGCGGCACTGTGCGGCATCGCCGGCATCAAGCCGACCTATGGCCTCGTCAGCCGCGCCGGTGTCGCACCCGCCGCGTACAGCCTCGATCATATCGGCCCGATGGCGTGGACCGCGGAGGATTGCGCGCTGATGCTGCAGGTGCTGGCCGGCCACGACCCGCACGATCCGGCGAGCGCGTCGCGTCCGATCCCCGACTACACCGCACTCCTGGGCAGCGGAATCAAGGGGCTGAAGATCGGCGTGATCCATCATTTCCACGAGGTCGACCACAAGGTCAGCGAGGGCACCCAGCGCGGTATCGACGCGGCGCTGGCCACCTTCCGCGACCTTGGTGCGGAATTACGCGAGGTGCAGCTCTCGCCGTTGCAGGATTGGGCGGCCTGCGGCTCGCTGATCTCGATCACCGAGCGCGCCGCGGCCTATGAGGAATGGTCGCGCACCCGGCTCGGCGATTTCAGCGAGCGCATGAGGAGCCGGCTGATACTGGGCGCCTTGGTCTCTGGCGTCGATTATGTCCAGGCGGTGCGCCGACGCCGCGAGTTGCGCGCCGAATTACAGCAGGCGATGGCCGGCCTCGACGTCGTGCTGACCGCGACCCAGCCGGCGGAAGCCGCGAAGATCGACGCGGTGCCCAAGTGGGATCTCTTCGACAAGCCTGGCTTTACGATGCCGTTCAATGTCGCCGGCTATCCGGCGATCTCGGTCTGCGCGGGCTTCGGCGCCGG
>DATEQL010000787.1:0-9106 GCA_035272665.1 Allostellaceae bacterium | reverse complement strand
CGATGGAGCGCTTGGTGGTCGGCCGAGCCCGGCAGCGGCGTCAAGATAAAGAACTCGAGCAGATCGACCGGCAATTCCTGCTGCACGGTACGGATGTCGCGCGCGATCCGCTCCGGCGTGTCGCCCGGAAAACCGAGGATGTACCCGGCATAGGTGATGACCCGCTGGGCGCGCCAAGCGAGGAACATCTGGCGATATTCATGCACCCGGTTCTGCTTCTTTTTGGCCTGCAGCAAATTGTCGGGGTTGATGTTTTCGAGCCCGATAAAGACCCGCTTGCAGCCGGCGCGCGCTGCCTTCTCGACAAAATTGGGGATGCGGTGGCAGAGCGTGTCGACCTGGATGATGAACTGAAGCTCGAGCCCTTCCTTCTCGCGCATCTCGATCAGCCGGTCAAAGATCGCCTCCCAGTTGCGGTTGCGGGCGAAATTGTCGTCGGTGATGAAAAAGCGGAAAACGCCCTGGGCGAGATTGGCGCGCACCAGGCGCTCCACATCATCGGCGTCGCGCCAGCGTGATTTTCGCCCCTGCACATTGATGATCGTGCAAAAGCTGCACTGGAACGGGCAGCCGCGTCCGGCGTCGAAGGCGCCGATCGTCTCGCCGTAGCGCTGCACGATGTCGAGCGGCAGGAACGGGGTGACCTGCCGCTGCAACCCCGGCAAATCGTCCATGAAGTTGTAGATCGGCTGCAACCGGCCGGCGAAGGCATCGGCGAAGAGCCCGGCGAGCCGCCCCTCCGCCTCGCCGGCGAACAGAGTCACTCCAAGCCGCCGTGCGGCTTGGAGGTCGGGCGGCAGGTCGGGCAGCATCGCTAGACAGCCCGAGACGTGGAACCCGCCGACCGCCACCTGAATGTCGGCGTCGCGAAACCGCGCCGCCAGATCCATAGCGCGCGGGAACTGGTTCGACTGCACGCCGACGAGACATACGAGCCCCGCATCGGCGTCCTTGATCCGCCTGATGATCCGGCGGATCGGGATCACCGTGTGACACTCGTCATAGGCTCGGATCTCGATCGCGACCTCGGGGCCGAGCGCGCGGCGCTCGGCTAGATCCGTCGCGATCCCGTAAAGACAGGCGAGCGAATTCGACGGAATCCAGGATTTCCACCACTGGATCACATAGCCGTCGTCGTCGTAATGCGACGGCTTGATCAACTCGACGACGAACCGGCGGTCCCCCAACGCGACCACTCCCCTCGGTGCCTCGCGAGTTTACCTTGCGCCAGGCTCGCGAAGAAAGGGCAAGTTGGGTTAGCCTGTCGCTTCTGGCGCAAGGCGAAGGAGACAGCGAATGTTCGAAGGGTTTACCCGGACCGAGATCACGACGAGCGGCGCGCGAATCCATCTGCGGCACGGCGGCGACGGCCCGCCGCTCTTGCTGTTGCACGGCAACCCGCTGACCCAAGTCTCCTGGCACAAGATTGCGCCGCGCTTGGCCGAGCATTTCCATGTCGTCGCCGCCGATTTGCGCGGCTATGGCGACAGCGTCGGACCTGACGACGGCGGCGAAAACAATATCAACTATTCGTTCCGGGCGATGGCGCAGGATCAGGTCGAGGTTATGGAAAAGCTCGGCTACCGCGAATTCTTTGTCGCCGGGCACGACCGCGGCGCCCGCACTACAGCGCGCATGTGTCTCGACCATCCTGACCGGGTAAAACGGGCGGCGGTCATCGACATCCTGCCCAACCACCACATCTGGACCCACACCTCAAAAGAATGGGCGCTGCGCTCGTGGCACTGGGCATTGATGGCCCAGCCCTACGACTTTCCCGAGCGCATGCTCGCCGGTGTACCGGCGCAATGGTACATGGAAAGGAAATTGTCGAAGCCCGGTATCGGGCTCGGTTTCTTCGATCCCGAGGCGTTTGCCGAGTACGTCCGCTGCTTCAACTGGAAGACGATCAAGGGTTCTTGCGCCGACTACCGCGCCTGCGCAACCTGCGACTTCGAGATGGACAAGGCCGATTTCGAGGCCGGCCGCAAGATCACCGTTCCGCTGTTGGTGATCTGGGGCGCGCACAGCCACACCGAGGGTGTCCACGGCGATGTACTCGTGGTGTGGAAACGCAATTACGCGACCGATGCGCGGGGTGGCGCCATCCCCTGCGGCCATTATGTGCCCGAAGAAGCACCAGACGAGACCCTGCAGTGCCTGCTGCGGCACTTTGGGGAGCGTCACGGGGCGTAGACTTGCCTTGCCACGAAAATTGAGACGAAAAGCCCAGTCGTTTCAACGGCAAGATCGTCATTCCGGGACAGCCCGTCAGGGCCGGGCCGCATGAACACCGGCTCGTGTTCAATTCCCGCAGGCCCGTGTTCGCCGAGGGCGACGGACCCAGCAACAGCCGATCATCAGAAGTCCGGCCTGCCCCGGTCGCGGCCCAGTTTCTCCTACCCTATACGTCTGCCGCGGATTTGCGCTGGCGAGCGAGCCGTTCCATGTCGACGAGCAGGTCGCGCAACGCGTGGTCGGCAACATAAGCCATCCTGGCGAACGCCCGCAGAAAGCTGTCGGTCCGCGGCAGCTGAAAGAGCGTTTCCTCGCCGCTGTCTCTGGCCGTGGCTGCGCTGATCAGGACGACGCTATCGAAGGGTTGCAGGACAAGTTCCTCGAGCGCTTTGCCCGGACCGGTGATGTACTCGACCACCCGGTAACGCGGCGCTCCCTGCGTTTCTTGAACGATCGTCATTCGATAGGTGGCGCGGGTCGTCGCCGCCTCGATCAGCGCCCGCGCGAAGGGACGCAGAAAGGTTTCGTCGAAACCGAGGATCGCGGTCGGACGGTCGTCGCTGACCGACGAGCGTATCTCAAGGGTTGTCCATAACGACGCACGGCCGTCGAAATAATCGGCCGAAGCAAGATCGAGGTTGATCGAATCAATCGGCATCGGCGGCGAGATCGAACGCGCCGACAAGGAGGCAAAGCAGGCCGGCTCCCGCTTTAGGGAAATGTTCGTCGTCGCTTCGAGATTCCGATCGGTGATCGCGGGAGTGTCAGCCATGTTGAAAACCTGCTTCGCGCGGTCAGGGCAGCGGATGGGGGTTCGTCGTGTATTCAGCGCCTCGACCCGAGAGGAGAACATCAGTCGCCCAGACAATAGATAGACTGGTACCGATGAGTTTGTCAAAGTGCAACCCGGTCGGGTGTACATATGCGGCTTTTAGCCGCGTACGAGGGGTGCATTAGTTGCTTAATGAAAATCTTGCGCGACGAGTTCGCAAGATTTGGCGCTAAGGCGCGCGGGATTCTTCCCTGGCCGGCGCGCCGCCTTTCACGATCGGGTCGCTCCGGCAACGACGACGTTCTGCGCAGGTGCCGGTGGGCTTCAGACGACCTGATTGCGCAATTGCTGTTCGCCGCGCCAGAGGCGCGCCAGATTGTCGCGCAGGATTTCGATCACATTTTCTTCGTAACGCCGAGTCTCGCCTGCCGTATGAGGCGTGATGAGGACATGCGCCATGCCCCACAGCGGCGAGTTCGGTGCGAGCGGCTCTTCCGCCGTCACATCAATACCGGCGCCGGCGATGCGCCCAGCGGCAAGCGCCTCAACAAGGGCTGCTTCGTCGACGATCCGTCCGCGAGCCACGTTCACCAGATGGGCCGAGGGTTTCATCTGACCAAGCGCCTCCGCGTCAACAAGTTTCTCCGTCTCCTTGGTCAGCGGACAAGTGAGGGCGACAAAATCGGCCTCGGGCAAGAGCGACTTGAGCTCGCCCATCGCGTGAACGCCGTCCGCCGCGCCTCGGCCGGCGGCCGGATCACGCCGAAGCCCGATCACCCTCATATCGAAAGCCTTGGCAAGCTGGGCGAGGCGCCCGCCGATCTGCCCCAGGCCGACAACGAGGAGCGTCTTACTGTCGAGCTCGTCCTCCCGCCGAAAGGGGTCGCCGATCATGCCGCGCCAAACGCGCTTTGCCTGATTGTCGCGCGCCTCGGGAAGTCGGCGGCTCAAGGCGAGGATGAGAGCCATCGCGTGTTCCGAAACGGCTCGGGCATTGACGCCGCGCGCGCTGGCAAGGCGGATTCCGCGTGTGACTAGCTCTTCGCGCGGGAACTGGTCGGTGCCGGCGCCGATCGCCTGGATGAAGCGGAGCTTCTCTGCGCGATCGAGCAGCCCGTTATGCCACAGCCCGGAGATCACGAGCACATCGGCGTCGCCGATCCGGTTTTCCAAGGTCTCGGGATCGCGGACGGCGAAAGTATTGATGCCGGTATTGAGGGCCGAAAACCGCTCAGACAGCCGATAGGCGACGTGGGCGAAGCAGATCGCGAGCATATCGTTTGGGGGAAGCATGGCTGCACACCGTTTAATGACAAGATAGGCGCCTGCGAGCGAGTGAGTAGACCAGGTGGGATTCCGGCGGGAGCATCGCGACGGGAGCCAGACCTAGACGGATTACTCGGAGAGGCCGCGGACACGGCCTCCCCGATCGGCCTGTCCCGCGGGTTATACAGACTTGTCAGCGGGAGGATTGAACGCGTTTTGATGTCGGCGCGGTGAGCCCCGATTCCAACTCGCGGCAACCTTGGAATGAATCCAAGCTAATCCGGCCTTCCGCGCTCGGTCGCGACGCATCTATTCGCCGATGTGATTGGGGCCCGAGGTCCCATACGAATTATTCTAATCCGTGAGCAGTTCTCGCAGAAGAGAGGCTAGGCGATAAGCAACCAAGCGCTGACACCAGAACTGGCAGCGCCGATTATGCAGATACCTTTAAGACGCGCGGGGGTGCCGAGATCCGAGTAGTCGGTCGTCGTTTGCTTGCGCCCCGGTCAGCTCGTCTACCTTTTCAGAGAGCTTCGGGGAGCGCCGTCCGAGCTGCCGAGCATCCCAATAAGGGCGGCACGCCATAGTTCTTTCCGCATCGGCAGTCTGGGCGACCTGGGTAGGTACCGACTTCGCCGCGATCGAGAGTGATTCGGTTCATCGGTTAGCGGGCTTTCGGCTGGCGGCGCGTGTTACGCAGCCTCGCGCCAATCGATTGTAACGACGCGAACGTAGAGCAATGCGGCAAGCGTGATGCATTCCTCCACGTCGATTCCGACCTTGCCGTTGTCCCGCGCAGCGATCAGCGTCGCTGCGGCCTGTACGCATGCGGCCTTCATAGCGCGTTTCTCTTCGGCGGTCATGAGGCAGATCTCCCGTCCAACTTGTCCCTTGGTGCTCTCGTGATACGGGAGACGGATTGCTCAATGGTTACCCCTTTGGCTGGGCCGCGATCTAACGGGCACCCTGGGACTGCCGCGAAGCGGACCCCCGAAAGACAGCGGAAGCCACCGCCGCATGGCTCGACAGCGCGAGGAAGCCGGACGGAGCGGTTGGTGAAGTTGCCTGGCCCGAGCGATATGGGAAAATGGGGCGCACAAGCTGAGTCGCGAGAAATTGCGGCCGAGCTCGTAAACCGCGCGCGATTTTTCGAAATGCTGGTGGCAAACCCCGCACGCCGGCGTGTGCCACCAGGCATGAAAACGGCGTATCGCTTTCGTGTCATTCCAGGCCCGGCCCTGTCGGGCCGTCCCGGAATGACATCTTGCCGTTTAAACGACTGCGGTTTTCGTTTCAATTTTTATGGCAAGAAGCCCACAGCCGATCCGCCCCGCTCTCCCGGGACGCTCAGCCGACAAAACCCTCGCCCTCAGCCGCGCGCCAGGGCGTAGATTTGGGTGCCGCCCGATGGCGGATGGGTCGTCCAGTTCTCGCCGCCGTCCAGGCTGCTGTAGACTTCGCCGCCGTTGGTGGCGCACGACATCCGGGACGGCTGGCGCTCGTCGAAGGCGAGGGCGAACATCGTGTGCGCCGGCTTGAGGCCCATGTCGACGCGAGTCCAGCTGTCGCCGCCGTCGGCGCTGTGCAGCAACACGCCAACTTCGCTCTGGAAACTGCCCCCCGCCGCCACCCACAACTTGCGCGGATTACCCGGGACCTCGCGAATGTCACGGCAGTAAATCTGCCCCTTGGCGTTGAGCGGCTCCAGTGGAACGTGCCGCCAATGATCGCCGCCATCGGCGCTGTGAAACATGCCCGCCCGGCCGATGCTGTAGACGGTGTTTGGCCGCCAGCGGCTGGCCAATACGCCGTGCATGTCGACGGCGTCGTCGTTAAGGTATTGGCCGTGGCTCAGATTCTCCCAATGCTCCCCGCCGTCGGTGGAACGGATCGTGCCACCGACCTCGATGGCGGCGTAAAGTCGCTCGGGCTCACCGGCGCTGGCGTCCATCATCAAAACCCGTTTCGCCGGGTTGGCGCCTGACGCGGTGGTGATCTCGGGAAAGCGCACACTCACCGGCAAGCGGGTCCAATGTTCGCCGGCATCGTCACTGCGGTAGATCTCGCAGTTCTCGTAGCCGACAAAGATCACATCGGGATCGTGCGGATGGAATAGGAACGACCAGACCGGCAAGCCGTGATCGGGCAAATCAACCTTCTCCCAGTGCTCACCGCGGTCGGCGCTGCGATAGGGCCCGACCTGCGTGCCGGCGTAGACGATTTCGGGCGTTAGCGGGTGGACTGCCAGAGCGCGCACCGCCGGCGCCGCAGGCAGGCCGCGCTGCAGCCTCTCCCATTCGCCGCCGTCGTCGACCATGCGAAAGAGGCCGGATTGCACCAACCGGCCATGGCCGGTTTCTCCGGCCAAGCCCAAATACACATAGGATTTCTGGCTGTTCACCCCGTTGATGGCCATGCGACTTTCCTCCTTTGCCTGGCGCAGGCCTATGGCCGACACCAGGACCGCTCGCTCGTGCGACGAGGATAGGCGTTGCCCTGGGTCGTCGCAAGGCTCGGGTCGAACCACCCGGATGTTCGGGCCAACCCGGAAGCTGACTACGCCGAGATCGAACCGCCGACTCGGCGACGGCCCTTACGATCATAGCGGTTAGGGATTGTTGCGCCCTGGGAGATCATTTTCCGCAACCGCCAACTGCGGTAGGCGCGGTGCAGCAGCCAAGCGAGGGCAATCAGAGCGAAAGAAAGCGCTGAAACGACGGAAAGGGTAAGCACGCTGATCAATTCAGAGTAATCGGAGCCCGGCTCGATATAGCCGCATTTGTCCTGAACGCGCTTGGGGTCGTGGAGTCGGCTTTCGAAATAAGCACATCTGTTGGATCCTGAGTAATCGTCTTGGTCGTTCACCAGGTATTTCGAATATAATTCCAACTGATTCTTGATTGGCATTGCGGTTGAAAAATTACCGATTAATAGTTGAGCCTCTTCCGAGATGGGACTTTCTGTCAGATTTGGGAAATCGAATGTAGTCTGACCTTCGTTTGCGTCAATGTCGACCGTTGTTGTCTGTGCACTTATCGACCAATCGAAAGACATTTGCAGATAATCGTTTTTTGGGCGCTCGCATCCGGCACAGAACTGGAGAGAGGAAAGATCTAGTGGGGAAATCGCCGTAGCATCCGCCGCTCGCAAGTCCAGGATCGTCGCAAGGCAAAGTGCGAGAAAGGCAATGACAGCCGGGTGTAGCATTGTCGAGCCTTCGTCCGTCGGCCTCTCGACCGTTGGAGAGGCTAAATGCAGCCTTCTTGGCCGACTCGCAACTGGTATCTTTTCGGTCTGACGCTGGTTCCCGCCCGCGATCAGCACGGTCGGCCGTCCCCCCTTCGCAGACGCTGTCGTCCTTCGGCAGACATCGGATTCCCGGCTTTTTGCCCCCGCGCGATCCCGAGGCCTTTTACGGCCAGAGCTGGTCATTGCGTGGTGTCTTTTTTGGGCTCCAGATCCGCGTCGCCTTTGGGAGGACCGCCTTTTACCGGCTTTGAGACGCCGCTCGACCTCTCTGAGAGGCGAACTCCCTTCATTGCGATAATTATGTCTACAAATTCGCCATATTCACATTATATAGTCCGGCCAATGGTGGGGGCCGGAATGGAGCGCGGCTGGACGAACGAGATGCGGATGGCTAACCGGCCTTCACCAAAACCGCCGGGATCTGCACAGCGGACGGCGGTTCGTCGCCAGCCGCCGGAGGAGACGGGCGTTTCAACCTGAAGGCGAGAGTTTGCTGTAGATTTGCTGCAGGTGCAGCCACGATAAATAATCGGCTCAACTTTTAATTGCATCTGGCGGCAGCCCGGAGCCGAGCCATCGAATTCCGGACTACCAGCCCTGATTGCAAAGGCGTTGGTGTCTTTGGTAGCTTGGCTTATTATCACCCTTGGGTAGTTGTTTGGCTCTTCGGCATCGGCCATGGATCTCGACCGCAGTTTCGGCTTTCTCCTGCACGACGTCGCCCGTCTCTTCGCACGGCGCTTCAACCAGCGCGCCCTGCTTTTCCTCGGCCTCACCCGGGCACAGTGCAAGGTGCTGGGGTATCTCGCCCGCAACGAAGGGATCAACCAGGCCGGCCTCGCCGATCTTCTCGAAATCAAGCCGATGACCTTGGTTCGGCAGATCGATCGCATGGAGGACGACGGCTGGATCGAGCGGCGGCCCGATCCCGGTGATCGCCGCGCCCACCGGCTCGTCTTGACCGAGAAGGCACGCCCAATCCTCGCCCGCATCCTCGACCTCTCGACCGAGATCCGCAACGAGGCCTTCGCCGGCCTCTCCAAGGTGGAAGGACGGCACCTGATCGACCTGCTCGCGCGTGTCCACGGCAATCTTTCGGATCGTGTTCCGTCACTTACCGTTACCGAATTCTCGGATCTCGACGAGCCGCATGATCACGCTGCGCTGCGCATGGCGAGCGCCGCCGCAGATTTGTCGCCGGTAGGGGGTCAGCGGTGACGGCTTCCGTCGAAGACGAAGCAGCCTCGGGGATCAATACGCGCCGAGCCGCGATCGACGGCCGCTCGGCAATCACCCGAAGCCGGCGCTCGTTGCGCCAAAGAGTCCGGCTGCTACTGATGCTCGCCGGGCCGCTCGTCGTGCTCGTTGCAGGGTGCTATTGGTATCTGACAGGCGGGCGTTACGTCTCTACCGATGACGCCTACGTCCAGGCCGCGCGCGTCGCGATCAGCACCGACATCTCGGGCCGTGTGGTCGAAATCGATGTTCACGACAACGATAGGGTGGCAGCCGACCAAGTGCTCTTTCGCATCGATCAACGACCGTTCCAGATCGCGGTCGAGGAAGCCAAGGCGCAGCTGG
>DATEQL010000786.1:0-18232 GCA_035272665.1 Allostellaceae bacterium | reverse complement strand
TCCTGGCGCAGGGGGCGGCCTTTGCCGGCGTCGCGCTCGTCGACCGCTTCGCGGGCGACGTGACCCGGCTCTTGCGTACCGGCGATGCGCTTCGGGTCGACCCCGGCGCCGGTGTCGTTGAGATCCTGAACCGCGACGCGTGAGGCGATCTTTTTAAATTTATCAATAGCTTGGCGCATCGTGAGGCGCGCTCGGCGGACACGCATAGTGCCTCGGCAATAGACTTTTCCCTGCCTTTTCAAGGGTTTGACAACCCTCGGCACGACCGAGTGCACCCGAACTTCCCTTCCGTAAGGGAAATCTCAGGGAGAAAAATCAAATTCGTCGTCCGAATCGCCGGGATCATCGCCAATTACCCTTTCCATATTAGAGGCATACGCGGTTCGGCGCGGTGTCGCCGAACCGTGCTCTGAGGGAGCTCTGAGGGAGGGAGCAGGGAGAGTTTGGCCCGATCGCCGTCTTACCGCTGCGCGGGGCTTGCCACCTGACCGGCCCCGCCCTGGCTGCATCCATCCTCCCGCGCATATACACCACAAGGCGTCCGTAGAATGTCCGAGATGTCGGCTTTTTGATCGAGCCGGGCCCCGACTCGATCGAGGTCGGCCCCTTGGGGAAGAACCCGCGACGCGCCCGCCTCCTTACCCCGGAACGCCCACCGTGGCGGCTGTCTGTCCGGGGCTCCCCCGCTCGCGCGGGAGGGTTGCATCGCCGGACTGGGTCCACCCGATTTCACCTCGTGGGCCTCACCTGCGCCTCGGCGTCCTGGTTCAGCGCCTGTGAAAGGCTTTTTCGCCAAGCTCATCGGGCGGCGCCTGCAACACGGCGTGCTTTACTTCCTCATCGCCCTCCACGGCCAAATTATCCGTCGGCGCGCCTCGGACTGGTTGCCTTGCCTTCGTCAAGGCGCACTCTCTCGTCTCGGACCGCGCCTTCCGACCCAAAGCGCCCATCATGCTGGGGCCGGCCGCGTGCTGAATCGGTCGATTTCTCGCCTCGCCCGTCGGGAGAACCAAGCCGTGATCGAATCCCGCATCGCCAAAACCGTCATGGTCGGCTCGCTTGCCATATTCGCCCTGCTCGTAACCTTCGACAACCTGACCGACTACAACCCGAATTACGAATTCGTGCGCCAGTGCTCACCATGGACACGACGTTCCCGGGGAACGGACTGCTGTACCGGCGGGTGACCTCACCCGACTCGTGGCAGGCAGCCTACGCGCTGATCATTCTGGGCGAAGGGTTGACCGGGTCGACCCTCCTGACCGCTGCGGTCGTCATGCTCCGGCACGTTCGATCCGACGCCGCCCGCTTCAACCGCGCCAAGCGACTGGTCCATATCGGCGCGGCGCTCGGGTTTCTGGTGTGGTTCTTCGGGTTCCTGGTCGTCGGCGGCGAGTGGTTTCAGATGTGGCAGTCGCAGACCTGGAATGGGCAGCAGGCGGCTTTTCGCTTTTATGTGACCATTCTTGCAGCGCTGATTTTCGTCAACCAGCAGGACGCTGATCTCCCAGAGGGCTAAGCTCGCAGGACGGAGCGCGTATGCGCGGGTGAGCCTCTGCCAAAAGGGGGTGTGATGAAGTCGAGCCTGTTTTTTCTTTTTGTTGCCACCCCGTTAGCGGTCCTCCACGCGCCGCCGGCGAAAGCGCAGCAAGCCGCTCCGCCCCCGGCAGTCCTGGTCCAGCCCGCCGAACTGCGGTCGATGACCAAGCATGCCGAGTTCGTCGGGCGGGCCGAGGCGCTCGAAAAAGTCGATCTTCGCGCGCGCGTGCAAGGTTTTCTCGGTCCTCGCCTGTTCAAGGAGGGCGACGACGTCAAGGAAGGCCAGGTGGTCTTCACGATCGAAAGCGAGCCATTCCAAGCTGCAGTCGACCAGCGCAAGGCCCAGCTCGCCTCCGCGCAGGCGACGCTCGCCAATGCCGATCAACAGTTGCAGCGCACTGCCGAACTCGCGCGAAAAGGCAACGCGCCAATCGCCCAACTCGACCAAAGAACGGCCGAACAGGGTCAGGCCAAGGCCGCGGTCATGGAGGCTGAGGCTAATCTGCGCGATGCGCAGATCCAGCTTTCCTACACCGAAATCAAGACGCCGATCAGCGGCAGAATCGGACGAGCGGCCGTTTCACCGGGCAATTTGGTCGGGCCGGACAGCGGGGTGCTGGCGACTGTCGTCCAAGATGACCCGATGCAGGTGCTCTTCTCGGTGACGCAGCGCGAAATGCTCGAGGCCAAGGATTCCGAGGTGACCGGGAAGGTGCGGGCCCGGGTCAGACTGGCCAACGGCTCGCTCTATAGCGAGAGGGGGCGCATCGATTTTCTCGACGTCCAGGTCAATCCCCGAACCGACGGTCAGACGGTCCGCGCGATGTTCCCCAATCCCGATGACATTCTCACCAGCGGCCAGACCGTTCGCGTCATCGTCGAAGAGAAGGGCGGCGACCAGGTCGTCGTGATCCCGCAATCGGCCATCGCCATCGACCAGACCGGGTCCTACGTGTTTGTCGTCGGCCAGGACAACAAAGTCGAACAGCGCCGTGTCCGTCTCGGTGCCGAGCGTGAGGGGCTTGCCGTCGTCGATCAAGGCGTGGAGGCCGGCGAGCGGGTCGTGGTTCAGGGTCAGCAGCGCATCCGGTCGGGGATGACCGTAGCGCCTCAGCTTGCGCCATCGCCGTCCGGCTGAAGAGGGGCGGGTGGCGTGATCTCCTCCGTCTTCATCCATCGCCCGCGGCTCGCGATCGTGATTTCGATCGTCATCTCGATCGCCGGGGTAATCGCGCTCGGCGCGCTTCCGGTGGCTCAGTTCCCCGACATTGTGCCGCCGCAGGTCACGGTAAGCACGATGTATCCGGGCGCCTCCGCGGCAGCCGTCGAGGAAAGCATCGCCCAGGTTATCGAAGCTCAGGTCAACGGCGTCGACCGGATGATCTATATGAAGTCCACGTCCGGCGGCGATGGCAGTTACACCCTCAGTGTGACTTTCCAGGTCGGAAGCGACCCCGATCTCAACACGATCAACGTCACCAACCGGGTCAATCAGGCGCTGGCGCAATTGCCGCCTGAGGTCCAACGCAACGGCGTCACGACCAGAAAGCAGTCGACTTCGCTGCTGCAAGTCGTCGCAATCTACTCGCCAAAGGGAAGCCGCGACGCGCTGTTTCTGTCGAATTACGCCAAGATCAACATGGTGGATACCCTGAAGCGGGTGCCGGGCGTAGGCGACGCAAGCCAGTGGGGCGACCTCGAATATTCGATGCGGATCTGGCTCAACCTGGACCGCATGGCGAGCCTCGACATTACGCCCGAGGATGTCGTCAACGCGATTAACTCGCAGAACACTCAGGCCGCGGTTGGTCGTGTCGGCGCGGCACCTCTCGTCCCCGAGGTGGAATTCCAGCTGAACATCAGTACACAGGGACGGCTGACGACAGTCGAGGAGTTCGACAACATCATCGTCCGCGCAAGCCCCGATGGCGGGGTTGTCCGCATCAAGGACATCGCCCGCGCCGAGCTAGGCTCAAAGTCGGCGGACTCCCTCGTTCGCTACAACGGCCGGCCCGGCGAGGGGATCGCTGTTTACCAATCGCCCGGGGCCAACGCCCTGGCCGTGGCTGCCGGCGTTAAAGAAGCTCTGAAACAAATTGAGCCCCTGCTGCCCGACGACGTCGCCTACAACGTAATGTACGACACGACGGTCTTTGTCGAGGCGATGATCCATAAAGTGGAGAAGACGCTGCTCGAGGCGTTTGTGCTCGTCGGCATCGTCGTCTTCATCTTTCTCGGCAGTCTGCGCGCGACCTTGATCCCGATCATCGCCGTGCCGGTCGCCCTCGTCGGCACGTTTGCGGTCATGCTAGCACTTGGCTTTTCGGCCAACACGATCTCGCTTCTCGCCCTCGTGCTGGCGATCGGTATCGTCGTCGACGACGCAATCGTCGTTGTCGAAGCGGTCGAGCGAATCCTCGAGACCGAACCCCAGCTGACCCCCGCCGAAGCCACCGAAAAGGCCATGTCGCAGGTGACCGCACCGATCATCGCGATCACCCTCGTGCTGCTCTCGGTATTCGTCCCGACCGCCTTCATCCCTGGCATCACCGGCCAGCTGTACCAACAATTTGCCGTGGCCGTGTCGGTTTCGATGCTTATTTCGGCGATGAACGCGCTCAGCCTTTCGCCGGCATTATGTGCAGTTCTGCTCAGGCATCGCGGCCATAGGAGGGGGCTGATCGCCTATTTGCAGCGCGGCATCGATAAGAGCCGCGACGGATATGTGACGCTGGTCCGGCCGCTGGCGCGGCGCGCTCTAATCACGGCAGCGCTGGTCGTCGGCTTCGCTCTGGCAACCGGGTGGCTGACAAAGATCGTGCCTTCGGGCTTCCTCCCCGAGGAAGATCAGGGCGCGTTTTTCGTCGAAGCCCAGCTCCCGGATGCCGCCTCGCTCAACCGCACAGCTACGGTCGTGGCCCAGGTCGAGAAAATAATCCAGGACCGGCCGTGGACCCAAAGCGTGCTAACGGTCACCGGTTATAGTCTCATCGATGGTCTCGCCCTACCAAACAAAGCGCTTGCGGTTGTCGGGCTGAAGCCCTTTGAGGAAAGAACCGACAAGTCACTCTCAGTGTTCTCGGCGCTAGCCGAGGTCAATCCGTTATTCCAGCAAATCGCGGCTGGCACTGTTATTGCCTTCAACCTGCCTCCGATCTCCGGGCTCGGTAACGCTGCCGGGTTCGAGTTGCAGCTACAGACACTCTCTGGTGCGACACCAAAGGATCTCGCGGCGGTGGCAGACGGGCTCGTCATTGCCGCCAACCAGAACCCGGCGCTCGCTAATGTCTACACGACCTTCGGGGCCTCGACGCCGCAAGTTTATTTGAAATTAGACCGCGAGCGAGCCGAGACTTTGGGAGTCTCGATCGGCGACATTTTCAGCGCGTTGCAGACCACGATGGGCGGCACCTACGTCAATGACTTCAATCGCTTTGGCCGCACTTGGCAGGTCAAGGTTCAGGCCGATGCGAGCGATCGCAAAGGGGTCGAGGACATCTTTCGAGTGCGCGTCCGCACGGCACAAGGCGATCTGATCCCGCTGCGCACCGTCGCCGATGTCGAGCTGATCACCGCTCCCGCGTCGATTATTCGCTACAATAATCTGCGTTCAGTCACGATCAACGGTGGACCGGCTCCCGGCTACTCGTCGGGCGAGGCAATCAATGCGATGCAAGCCGTGGCGGCTGCGACACTGCCACCCGGGTTTTCTTTTGAATGGACCGGTACCGCATTGCAGGAGAAGCAAGCCGCGGGGCAAACCGGATCCATTCTCGGGCTGGCGATCGTCTTCGCGTATTTGTTTCTCGTCGGGCTCTACGAGAGCTGGAGCATTCCGGTTGCAGCGTTGCTGTCGGTCGTCGTCGGTCTGTTCGGAGCAATGGCGGCCCTTAAACTGTTCGGGCTCGACAACAACATCTATGCGCAGATCGGCATCGTCGTACTGATCGCGCTCGCCGCCAAGAATGCGATTCTGATCATCGAATTCGCGATGGAGCAGCGGCGGGAGGGCCAGGAGATCGTCGCCGCCGCGATCGAAGCCGCCGGATTGCGGTTTCGCGCGGTGATGATGACGTCTTTCGCATTCATCGCCGGGTTGGTACCGCTGGTGATCGCCTCTGGCGCGGGCGCGGCGACCATCCGCGCCGTCGGTACGGCGGTCTTCGGCGGAATGGTGGCAGCGAGCTTTCTCGGGATCTTTGTGATCCCGGGCCTTTATGTGCTGTTCCAGCGTTTGCGCGAGCGCATCAAGGGTCTGTTGAAGCCCCGCGGACACGTGGTCGCCGAGCATACCGTGCCCGAGAAGGCGGCCGAATGAGCCGACCCAGGGCATACTCGCGGTTGGTGTCCAATGATCAGTGTGGCTTCCGCACCTTCATCGCAGGATTTCTCGTCCTACTTCCGCTCAGCCCGACGATCGCCGTCATCGTCCCGGCATCCCCAAACCGCAGACGTCAGCGTATCACGTGAGGGTGTTTTCCCCCATGAGCCCCAGACAGCGCCCACTTGAAGCGCGGCTTTCAGCGTCAAGGTTAATCGCGTTGTATTTTGAAATTCCGATAAATCCGCTGTACCGAAACAGGCCCGACAGCTAATCTGCTTTCGGCATAGTGGTCTGCTTTCGGCATATTGGGATTAGGCGCGCATCCTGCTAAGCTAGGGTGCGAAGCAGCTGTGCGACCGGTGGCCGAGGTTTGGGAACCTCATTCGGGGGAGACGTCCATGTCGAGTTTTGCGCTCCATTCCGCTCCGCGCAGCGCGCCTTTCAGGGTCAGATCGGTGCGCCTGATTGTCGAGCTGCTTTTCGGCTTGTCATTGACGCTCGGGATGGCGGCGGCGGCCAAGGCACAGGCGCCCACACCGATAGTCTGCATTAGCGGCGATGTTCCGGTGCCGGCGTTTTCGTTACCTCAGCCGGCCCCACAACCTGACCTAGTGGTGAAAGGAGAATGCACTGTCCAACCGAATTTGGAATATTTTTACGGCCACATCAACATCATCACCGATCCCGACACAGGCATAAAAGGAAAACTGATATTCGCGGAAGCAAAAAATTCGAAGACCGACTTCTGGGCAAGCTCGATCATCATCGAGAACGGCGGCGCCATGACTGCGGGGGAGACCACACCCTTCGGCACGAACGGCGGGGTGCTGACGATCCACATTTATGGCAAAGCGTCGCCTTCGGCGATCGATGGCAAAGGGAACCCCGTCCCGCCCGAAATGCAAGGCCAAGGGGCGCCGTGCCTGAGCAAAATCCCCGACGGGACGACCGCGCCTTGCGGGATCCCGAAGGCCGTGTGGGACGGTAACGGGGCATCGCCTATCCCGGGGTGCGTCGGGTTGAGTCCCCCATCGACGACGTGCCTGCCCAGTCTCCCCGCCGCCGCGAAGGATTATTTCTACGATTACGCACCGCTTTACGGGGATGGCAAGCCACCCTTCGGGTATTTCGGCTACAAGACGCTGGCGGTGTCCTTCGGCGGCACATTAGCGCTCTATGGCTACAAGGGGGCGAGTTACGACGTCGGCGACACTCCCGCCGATCATCTGAACTCCGGGGTGAGCTGGATCCGGCTAAAAGGTGATGTGGCGGCGGGGGCGACGAGCCTGACGCTGGAAAAAGATCCGATGGGCAGGTGGAAAGCCGGCGACGAGATCGTGGTCACGACCACTGATTACTTGCCCGGCCATTCGGAACAGCTGAAGATCGCTTCCACCTATACCGGCGGGACGACAGTCCCCTTGGATTCTCCGGTTTTGTGGACGCACATCGGGGTGCGGTATGGCGGCCCGTCGAGCACAGCGCCGTGGGCGACGACGCTGCCCCCACGCATCCTGGCTTCGCTCGCCCCCGATCTAAAAGCGAACGGCGCCGAAACCCGCGCCGCGGTGGCGCTGCTGACGCGCAGTATCCGCATCGTGTCGGGCGGCGACAATGCCAACGATGAATTTCCGGCGTTGCCCTCGACCTACTCCTTCGGCGCGCACTTGGTCGTGCGCCAGGGTTTCCAGCAGGTCCAGATCCAAGGGGTCGAGTTCAAACAGATGGGTCAGGGTGGACGGCTCGCTCACTATCCGGTCCATTTCCACAAGGTGCGCCAGACACCCCCGAACACCTACGTCAAGGATTCGTCGGTCAACGAGTCGATGACGCGCTGGTATGTCATCCATTCGACCCAGGGCGTGACCTTGGCACGCAACGTCGGCTACAAATCGATCGGCCACGGCTACTACCTCGAGGACGGCACCGAGACAGACAACAATTTTTATTCCGACATCGGCATCTTTTGCCGCGCGGCGATCAACAACGATCAGAACCCGCGCCTGGTCCCGGGGATACTGGCGGATAATGGTGCGAATTCGGCGACACCCGCCTTTCCCTACCGCTCGGACAACGAGCAACCGACCGGGTTCTGGATCTCCAACGGCTGGAATAACTTCGAGGGCGACATGGCGGCCGGCGCAGGCGCGTGCGGAGCGTCCTATTGGTTCGTCCCGATGGCGAATAGCGACGCGCCCGACGTACTGACGCCGTCGAACAACATCAACGGCCACATGAAATGGGACGACGGCACGGGCGTGTTTGGCTATGCCGGGCTGCAACGGGGAGAGGTCGGCTTCGCCGGGACGACGCCGCTCAAAGATTTCTCCAACAACTACGCGACGTCGGCGTACTTCTCGTTCCAGACGACACCAGATTCGCCCGCCTGTTTCGGCTTTCTCGCCGCCAAGGCGGCGAATGTGTCAACCCTGCCGTTCGTCAGAGAAATCGAAAGCATCGCCCCCGAGCCGGCGCCTGTCCTCGCTCAGGACACGTATTACCCGCGCGCTACGGGGGCGCGGGCGGCGACGCACTGCCCGCTCGCCACGCAGGTTCCCGGACTGTCGACCCGATACAACTGCAGCCCGCCCCCGACAGGCACGATCGCCAGCCCTTGCGCCAACGGCAGCACGTTCAAACCGGACGACCCGAACAACCCGGAGAACAACTGCACGGTTACCGTGCTCGACCACTACACCTCATCCTTCACTTGGGCCGAAGGGAACTATTCAGGGATATGGCTGCGCCCGCAATGGTACCTGGTCGACAACAGCGTGATCACCGACCCGCAGAGCGCCGGCCTCACCTTCATCAGCGGCGGCGACTTTACCCGCAGCTCGGTCATCGAAGGCGACTGGTCGCTAATGGAGAACTCGGTCCTCATCGGCCATACCCAGCCGCAGGATCAAACCCATCGCTTCGCCCTCGACACCGGCCCGTTCAATTCGTTCACCAAAACGACCGACACCCTCGAATGCGCGGCGCAGTTAACAGGAGGAGGCGTGCCGAACTATTGCCTCAATGCCGCCTCCGGGGTTAGCCTGCCGGTCACCGACTTCTTTTCGAACCAGCGGCTGTTCAGTATTTACGACGGGCCGGCCTATGAGCAGTCGAACACCTATCTCGACGTCACGACGGCACTGTGCACGACAGACGGGTACAATGGACCCGGTGGTTGCATCTACGGGAGCGGAAAGGCAAACAATGTTCTCAAGACGAACCCCGGTCTAGCCACGTCCTCCTGTTATCTTCCTAACGCGGCGATCGCCTGGAAACAGCCGAACGGGTTCTTTTACCCGCCGTCGTTCCACTCGGCGAACCTCTATTTTGGTAATGTCGGCATCCGCCATTTCGTGATCCAGCCGCTGTTCAAGGCCTTTGCCGGTTCTACCGCCGCCCTCGGGGATTTCGGACAAGGCGGGAGTTACATCACCGACCCGGACGCGGTCAAATCAACTTATTGCCTGACGCCGAACTTTGGCGAGGGCTCTACGGCACAATATTTCAACAGTTTCACTGGCATCGACCGACAGACCGAGCTGAGCGATGACGATGGTACGCTCACTGGCCTCAGCAACGATGTCCAACAGGCGCTCACACCGTTGAACCCGTTGAAGCAGACGATCTCGATCAACGAGGATGCTTTCTTCACAGCACCGGTCGAAACCCCTGAATGCGCCTCCAATCTCGGCGCCAATAACTTGCCCGGTAACGCTTGCAATCCGCCGAGCAAGGCGGCACCAAGCGTGACGGCAAAGACTAGCCCCTACGACTACGTCGCTACAATCGTCCACCATGTCGCGGACGACAACTGGAGCTCGACATGCAGCAACCCGACCTGCTATGGAGTTCCCCTCTATCGCCAATTTCTGGCCGGTACGCCCGGTGATCCGATGCATAAGCCGATACCAATTCCGCCGACGCGGGAGTGGGCGCATTGGATCGCCAATGGGTGCGACACGAATCAGAACACGCCGAAGTGCCGCTGGCCGTTCATTCGCATGGCCGGCGAGAACATTGCGACACGCGAGACCCTGACCGTCAACAACGGCACCTATTACATCGACACCGCCGTGCCGCTGACGATGCAGACGAGTGAGACGTATAATGCGCAGAATGGCGGCGGTTCGACAAACAGCTTCTTCAATGTGTTCGTTCCCGGCCAGACCTACACCGTATTCTTCGCATATGCAAAGAATACGACACGCCAGACCTACCAGATCTACCTTGGCACCTCGGCCACGGCCGACAACATCAAGCCGGTGCGGGTCACACTCGACACTACCGCGTTTGCGCCAACCGTGGTCACACCGACGCCCGCCTGGCTGCCGCCTGTCGACACCAGCAAGGTCGCGAGCAACGGCATCGTCAGCGTCACCGTGGAGTTCACCAAGCTTCCCGCGGGCGCGCTCGAACCAACTGCGAATAACGGGATGTGCCAGCCGCATGGTTTCTGCACACCTACCGGCGCCGGCGGCGCATGCGAATCCACCTTGGCGGAGAGCGATCCGCGTAAAACGGATTACGACGCCGTGTGCGGTCAATGGGCGGTCAAGGACCTCGACTGCCCGCGGAGCGGTTGCTACGGCTTTACCTTCACGATCCCCAGCACGGGCTTCAACCCGATAGCGACAGTGTCCAACCCGACTCCCTACCGCCTGCCGCCGGTCCCGTTCCCGTCCAACAACAGCAACCAGGGAATGCCGACCTGGCTCGTTAAGTTCCTGCGGACGCCGCTCGATCCCGACGGGAACGCGAACATGCCGGGGCAGTGTTACTATCCGACGCTACCGACGTATCCACCGGCGGGGACGGGGGAGTGCATCGTGCCCGATTGGGTCCCACAGGCCTTATCCGGGCGCCCGCATCGCGGCTGAGCGAGCCGCAGCGATGCCGGAGGGCGCGCTCCCGGCCCTGTCGTCGAAAATGGAGCAGCTGCTTGGTGAGCGGGGCTTGCTGCCGCCGGCGGCGTTGGAGCGCGCTCGCCGGCTTGAAATCGAGAGCGGCGAGCGGATCGACCATATCGCCGCCAAGCTCGGCTTCGTCTCCGAACGGGATCTCGCGGCGACCTATGCCGAGCTGATCGGATCGCCGCTCCTCGATCCGACCGATTTTCCCGACGCACCCGTCGCCCAGGACCGCATTCGGCCAGTCTTCCTAAAGCAGGCGCGAATGATCCCACTGGCCGAGAGCGAGACTGTGCTCGTCGTCGCGATGGCCGATCCGCTCGACGACGCGGCGGCCCGCGCGCTCGAATTCGCGCTCGACAGAGAGGTCCGCCGGCGCGCCGCGGTGCCGGCCGATATCGAGGCGGCCTATGAGCGCCTCTATGGCGAAGGCCGCTCGTCGATCGACCGGATCTCCGACGCGGCCGGCGAGCGCGAAGACGACGATCGCGACGCCGATCTCGAACGCCTCAAGGATCTGGCGAGCGAGGCGCCGGTCATTCGCCTCGTCAACGCGCTGATTAATCGCGCCGTCGAGATGGGCGCCTCCGACATCCATCTCGAATCCGGCGAAAGCCGGCTGCGCTTGCGCTATCGCGTCGACGGCGTGTTGCGCGAGATCGAGCCGCCGCCGGCGCGGCTCAAGAGTGCCATCGTCTCGCGGCTGAAGATCATGGCCAAGCTCAATATCGCCGAGCGCCGCCTGGCGCAGGACGGCCGCATCCGCCTCGCGGTCCGCGGCAAGGAGATCGACTTCCGCGTCTCGACGACACCGGCGATCCACGGCGAAAGCGTGGTTCTGCGGATCCTCGACCGCGGCTCGCTCGCGCTCGATTTCGCGGAGCTCGGCTTCGACGATGATCGGCTCGGGCCGTTTATCGACATCCTCAATCGCCCGCATGGCATCGTGCTCGTGACCGGACCGACCGGCAGCGGCAAGACCACCACGCTCTACACCGCGCTGACCACGCTGAATTCCCCGAACAGCAAGATCCTGACCGTCGAGGACCCGATCGAGTACGTGCTCGACGGCATCAACCAGGTACAGGTCAAGCCGCAGATCGGACTCACCTTCGCCAGCGCCTTGCGCAGCTTTCTGCGCCAGGATCCCGACATCATGATGATCGGCGAGATCCGCGACCTGGAGACCGCACAGATCGCCGTGCAGGCGGCGCTGACCGGGCATCTGGTGCTGTCGACCGTGCACACCAACGACGCGGCGAGCGCGATGACCCGGCTGCTCGATATGGGCATCGAGGACTACCTGTTGACCTCGACGATCAACGGGGTATTGGCGCAGCGGCTGGTGCGCAAACTCTGCCGAGCCTGCCGCCAGCCTTATCGCCCGGCCCCGGAACTGGGCAAGCGTCTCGGCCTCGGCGATGTCGCGGCGGCGACTTTGTACCGGCCGGCCGGTTGCAAGGCGTGCAACGCAACCGGCTATGCCGGGCGCACGATGATATCAGAGCTGATGCCGATGACGGACGCGATCCGGCCACTGGTGCTGCGCCATGCCGAGGCGCGCGAACTCCAGGCCCAGGCGATCATCGGCGGCATGCAGACGATGTATATGCACGGGATCAAGAAGGCACTGGCGGGCATCACCACGATCGAGGAAGTGATCCGGGTAACCCGCGATGTCTGAACTGGTTCTCCCGTCATCCCGCGAGTTCTCCCTCGCCCCGCTTGCGGGGAGAGGGCAAGGGTGAGGGGTCTTTTGGAGGTTGCGCAAGGCTCCGCAATTGGGAGACGCGCGGTTGCCCCTCACCCGGAATCCGCGCGCAGGCGCGCAGACTCCGACCTCTCCCCGCAAGCGGGGCGAGGTGGCTGGGCGCGCGGCTAATTCCTTCACACGCTCTTTCGCGGGGCTGACCGCAACGGCCATGGCGCGCTTCGAATACAGCGCCCTGTCGGCTGCGGGAGACCTCGTCTCCGGGGAGCTGGATGGGCCGGACGCCGCCTCGATCATCGAGCGGCTGCACGAGCGGGCGCTGCTGCCGATCCACGCCGTCGAGAAGCGCTCCGGCAAGACCGGCGCCTTCGGCATCCGACTGAGGGCATCGAGAAGCCTCCCGGGACGCGATCTCGCGCTGTTCAGCCAGCAGCTGGCACGGCTGCTCAAAGCCAATCTGCCTTTGGACCGAGCGCTCGAAATCCTGACGGGCTTGGCGGCGGACAAGCGGTCGGGCGATGTCATACGCCGGACCCTGGAGCGGGTCCAAGACGGCGCCGGTCTTGCCGAGGCGATGGCGGCGCAACAGAAGGCTTTTCCGCCAGCCTATGTCAGCATGGTCCGCGCCGGCGAAATCGGTGGCGCGCTGCAAGCCGTATTGGCCCGGATCGCCGATTTTCTCGTGCGGACCGAGGCCATCCGCCAGACGGTTGCATCGGCCCTGATCTATCCAGCGCTCCTCGCCGTTGTCGCCGTGTTGGCGGTCACTCTGGTCCTGACCGTCGTCTTGCCACAGTTCGAGCCGGTGTTTCGCGACGCCGGCGCCAGCCTGCCGGTCAGCACCCAGATCGTGATGTCGATCGGCAACGGGTTGCGCGATTATTGGTGGGCGCTGCTGCTGGCAATGGCATCGGCTGCGATCGGGTGGCAGCTGTTGATGCAGCGACCCGGCATGGCGCTGCGGCGCGATCGGCTCGTGCTGGCGCTGCCGATCGTGCGCGACCTGGTCGGCAAATTCGAAATCAGCCGCTTCAGCCGGACCTTGGGGGTGCTCCTCGCCAACGGCGTACCGGCGCCGCGGGCGCTCGCCCTCTGCGGCGCGATCATCGGCAACCGGGTCATCGCCGCTGCCGTCGAGACGGTGTCGATGCGGCTCAAGGAGGGCGAAGGCCTGTCGACCCCGCTCTCCAGGACCGGGCGTTTTCCGAGCCTCTCGATCCAGCTGATCCGGATCGGCGAGGAGACCGGGCGGCTCGAGGAGATGCTGCAGGAGATCGCCGAAATCTACGAGCAGGAGGTGCAGCGGGCATTGGAGCGCCTGCTGGCATTGCTGGTGCCGGCCATCACCATCACAATGGGCATGATCATCGCGCTGATCATCGTCGCGGTGATGACGGCGATGATCAGCATCAACGATCTGGCGGTCTAGGACGGCGACGTGATTCCGCCGCTCACTGCCCCTCACCCCAACCCTCTCGCCGCGAGCGGGGAGAGGGAGGGACCCGCGAAGCGGGAGGGTAAGGGGGTCACCCCGGGATCCACGGGATTTACTTTGGTCGAGCTGCTCGTCGTCATCCTCATCATCGCGCTGCTGATGACCGGTGTGCCGAAACTGATCGCCGGACTGCCAGGTGTTCGGCTGCGGGCGGCAGCGGACGAGATGGTCAATCGCCTCAAGGGATTGCACGGCGAGGCGCTGCGCCGCGGCGCGACGATGTCGCTGATCGTCGACTCCGCAGCACGCACCTACAGGATTTCGACCGATCCCGTGCCACATCCGATTCCAGAGGTGGTCGATCGGGTCGATGTCAAGAGTCCGGGGGTTTTGCCCTCGGTCGGGACCGCGCAGATCCGTTTTTTCGCGGACGGGACCGCCACCGCGGGAACGGTGCGGTTGCGCCACGGCCAGCGCTCGGCAGCGATCACGGTCGATTGGCTGACTGGGCGGGTGCGGCGCGATGAGTAGCTGCCGCCTCGCCGGTGCCTCGGCGGGCTTCACGCTGATCGAGGTGCTGGTCGCGCTTGCCGTGCTCGCGATCACGTTCGGGTTCGCCTATCGCGCCCTCTCCGGCGGTTTCGACTGGGTGGATCGCAGCGAGCGCAGCCGCACCGGGCTGTTGCTTGCGCAGTCGGTGATGGCGCGCGCCGGCAGCGACATCGCGCTGCAACCCGGCCAGACGACCGGCCGCACTGCCGACGGCTTTTCCTGGCTGATCGAGACGACACCCTATGGCGACGTGTCCCGGCTGCCATCCGGCCGTCTGATCGGGAACCAGGTCCAGGTCACCGTCAGCTGGACCGAGCGGCGGCACGCGCGACAGGTGCGGCTGACGACGCTCCAGCTGGGGGGAAATCCGTGACCGGCAGGACAGCCGGAGACGACGATGCCGGTTTTACGCTCGTCGAAATCCTGGTCGCCGTGGCGCTGATCGGGCTGCTGTCGAGCTTGATCTTTGGCGGGGTCGGGTTCGGAGCCCGGGCATGGACCAAGGTCGAGCGTCGGACGATCGAGGGCGCCGATCTCGGCGCAGTTCAGGGAGTGTTCCGCCGCACCATCGCCGCGGCTTTTCCGGCATTCGCCTCTTCCGACCCAACCGACGGCTCGATCGCCTTCGAGGGTGAGGGGGCATCGCTGGCCCTGGTGGCGCCGCTGCCGGCCGCGATCGAAGCCGGTGTTCTGGCGCGCGAGCGGTTCTTTGTCGCGCAGAACGGCGGAGCGCAGGCACTCTTCATGGGCTGGCGCCTCGATCTGCCGTCCGCGGACGAGGGAACGCCTCTGGCGGAAGAGACAGTGCTGTTGCTCGATCATGTGCGGAGTGCCCGGTTCGACTATTTCGGTGCGCCGGACGACATGCAGGATCCGATCTGGCAAGAGAGCTGGACGGGCCGCCCCAGCTTGCCGCAGATGGTTCGCGTGCGTATCGAGCGCGACGACCCGCGGCTGCCGCCATGGCCCGATCTCGTGTCGCAACCGAGAGCGACCACCAACCCCGCTTGCGTCTATGATCCGGTGGACGCCGGTTGCCGCAGAATTCGATGACGACGGCACTCATTTCCCGCCCGACGATCCTCGCCGGCCAGTTGATCCGGCGCGGCCTCTTCTGGTGGTTGTCCGAGCTGGCCCAGCTGGCGCCCCGCCCGTTGCTCCGCCTGCTTGGGCATTCCGGCAACCCGACCACGGTCCTCGCGCTGGGGGCGCGCCACATCACCTTGATCCTGCCCGAACGCGGCCGGCCGAGCCCGACGATGCTGCCTCTGACCGACTACGCCGACGAGGACATGCGCGCGCGCGTGCGGCTGGCCATGCGCGGCCGCCGCAGCGACGATGCGGTCACGGTCCGGCTCGATCGGGATCTGGTCTTCGAGACCGCCGTCGAGCTGCCGGCAGCGAGCGAGCCGTCCTTGCGGCCGATCCTGCAGCATCAGATCGAAAGGCTGGTCCCGCTCGCAGTGAGCGAGGTCGCTTTCGACCACCGGATCACCTCTCGCGGGCCGGCATCGAATACGCTGAAAGTCCGCCTCGTCATCGCCAAGTGCGCGACCATCGATCGGGCCCTGGCGCTGGCCAGGGCCGCCGGTTTCGACCCCAGGCGGGTCATCGCGCCGGACGGGGATGATGACCCGGGCGAAAGACCGGGCCGCACGCCGCTGATTCTCTGGCAAGCGGGTCGCCGCACGACCGAGACCGACATCCGCCGTCATATTCGACACGCGCTCGAAATCGCCGCCATCGTGCTGTCATTGACGGCCTACGGCCTCTACATCCATCGCCTCGATCGGGTCCGCGACGAGCTGCAGGCCCAGGTGGGACAGACAAAAGAAGCCGCGGCCGCGGTCACGGACCTCGGACGGCAGGTCGGCCAGGCTGACGAATCATTGGCTCTTCTGCAGAACCGGCGCGATGGCGTGCCGCCCATGCGGGTGTTGGACGAGCTGACAAAGCTGATCCCGGAGGACAGCTGGGTCAGCCAGCTCGTCATGCGGGGGCGGAGCATCGAGCTGACCGGCTATTCGCCGCGCGCCAGCGATCTGATTTCGCGCGTCGAAAATTCCGCGATGTTCGAAAATCCGCGGTTTCGCTCACCGACCACACTGGCGCCCGATGGCAGCGGCGAACGTTTCGCCCTCGCGTTCGACATCAAGGCGCCGGAGCGGACGCCATGACCTGGAGCCTCTCGCCGCCGATCCGCCGCGGCTTGGCGCTGTCGATTCTCTTGGGCCTGCTGCTGGTCGCCTGGGAGGGGGTCGTATCGCCGCTGATTGGCTTTCCTCGCGACCGCCAGGGGCAGATCGACGCGTTGTCCGAGGAGCTCGGCCGGCTGCGGACCATGACCGCCCGCAAGCCCGAGCTCGAACGGCAGGCCGCCGCCGTGCAGGGACAGCTCGCCGCCGAAGGCGGGTTCTGGAGCGGAGCCAGCGCGGCGGCGATCGCGGCCAGCGTGCAGGATCGCCTTCGGCAAGTGGTTATCGGCAGCGGCGGCCGCGTCAAGAGCACCTCGGAGGGGAAAGAGAGCTCGGTATCCGGTTTTCACGAGGTCACGATCCGGTTCAGCATCGAAGGGACATTGGAGACCGTGCAGAAGACCCTCGCCGCGATCGAGACGTCGACCCCGGCACTGTTCGTCAATGGATTGACGATCGCCGCTCCGTCAGACCTCGCGGCTCGCGATCGGCCGCCGGTCTTGAGTCTCGATCTCGATGTCACCGGCTATATGCGGCCACCGCGATCATGAATTTCCGCAGCGCCCTCGCCGCCATAACCGCGCCATTGTCTTGGCGCGCCGTCCTCGTTCTGATGGCGGCGCTGCCCGTCGCCGCCGAATGGATCGCGCCGCGCGAGCTGGCGCAATATGCGCCGGCTCTCGGCACCGCAATCAACGTCCCGCCGCAGGGCAGCCCGGCCGCTGCTCCCTCCGCCGGAACCTACCCGGCGATCGCCGCACACCCGCTGTTTTACCCGACCCGGCAGCCCTGGGCGGCGCCGCCCCCGCCCGCGGCGGCGCCGGCGACGGCCCAGACGGGTCCCACGCCTCTCGCCAACTACATTCTGAGCGGCGTGGTCATTACCAACGCCAACCGGGTCGCGCTGCTCAAATCATCGAACACCGCAAAGACCATCGCCTTGGCCGAGGGTCGAGAGCTCGATGGCTGGACCCTGCGCGAGATCAGCCGCGAGCGCCTGCGCTTTGAATCCGGCAGCGCCACCTACGACATGAGCTTCCCTCTCGCGCAAAAGCCTGCCCGCTAGCGAGGCCGATGGTCACGCATTCGAGGGAGCACGGTTTCGCGCTCGTGAGCGTGCTCTGCGCCGCGGCGATCCTGGCTATCATCGTGGCGAGCGTGCTGGCGACGAGTCGAAGCGAAATCCGGCTCGCGCAGCAGGACCAGCAGATCGCCGAGCTCGGCACGATCGCCGGCGGTGCGCTCAACATCGCGATCCTGCGACTGCTCGATCCTTCGATCGGCATGCAGCCGCCGGTCGACGCCACGCCGTTCACGGTCTCCTTCGCCGAGCAGGCATTGCGCCTCACCGTCCAGGACGAGGCCGGCAAGATCGATTTGAACATGGTCCAACCCGATCTGCTGCTGCGACTGCTGATCTCGACGGGCGTCGATCCGATCGCGGCGCAAACGCTGGCGGACCGGATTCTCGATTGGCGCGAGGCCGGGATCGGCAAGCGGCTGAACGGCGCGAAAGCCCCGGAATATCGCGCCGCCGGATACGCTTACGGGCCGCGTAACGGTGCCTTC
>DATEQL010000785.1:0-4896 GCA_035272665.1 Allostellaceae bacterium | reverse complement strand
CCTCGACGCGGTAACGGCGCCGCAGGACGGCCGCCAGCGCCGGATCGACCACCGCGAGATGGCGCGAGACGAGTTCGGCGACCTGGCGCGAGAACGGGCCGGTCTGCTGCTCGATATAGATCACCCGCAGTGCCCCTTCGGGCTCCGACTCGCGCTGCAAACGTTCGCCGAGCCATCGGTCGACGACCTCGAGGCCTTGCATCGGGTCGCCCCGGATGGGGTCCCGGCCGTAGAGCCCGTCGAACACATAAAATTCGTCCGGTGCCCGTCGTGCTCCAGCGATCGCGTCGACGGCTGGCATCCCGCCGCCCGAATGGGCTGCGAGAATAAGCCGGTCCACCGCAAGGGTGCCCGGGCCCATCGCCTGGGCAAAGCGAAAGAGGCCATAGTCCACCAGCCGATCCATGCCGCCCGTGAGCAGGGCGGGGAAATCGTACCACGTATATCTCAGCCAGTTGCCGCGGGGGAGGAGCGCGATCGTCGGACGCTTCCGGCCGGAAAGATCGAGACCGCTGCTCGCCGCCTTCTCGGCGAGCGGCATGACGCCACCCTGCCGCGAAAACCCGTGCAGAAAAACGACGACGTCGACGGAGGTCGCCGCGAGCGAGATCTCGTTCCACCGCAGAAACAAATCCGGCTGGGTCCCGGCATGAGGCCGCAGCACCGCCGTGTCGGCGAGATAGGCCTCGCCCGGCGCGACGCCGTCGCCCGATCGGGTGAGTTTCAGGTCGTCCATCCCTGCTCTCAGGGAGAAACTTCCGATGCGTCGCCGAATTTGCCCGGTCGAGCGGCAATAAGTCCTTCGACATCAGACATTTGACAATCCTTGCTCAGGCCGGTGCTGAGGGAGCCTTGCAGGGAGGCGAAACCGGGCTCTGAGGGAGGCAGCAGGGACCACTTTCCGGCGCTGACATGATCCGGTCGGAGGCGACCAGGCTGATCGCGCCCGAACCATCCCAATAAACATACTACGCCCCGATCTTGACCTCAAAATGGCGACGTGCATGACCTGCGGAGCGCGGAGCCTTGCAAAATCGGCGAGGATCCCCATTTCGACCTTGTCGACTTCTTCATGGTTCGGCCTGCCTTCCCGAGCGCGAATGAGCGCCGGACCGCTTCCCGTTCGATGTGGTGGTGGGACCCGCCGTTCGCTCGTGAGCGGCGGCGATTTCTCGATTATGCGAAGGGCTAAAATGGCTATCGGAACCGTGAAGTGGTTCAACTCCCAAAAAGGCTACGGCTTTATTCAACCGGAGGACGGGTCGAAAGATGTGTTCGTTCACATCTCGGCTGTCGAGCGCTCCGGTATCGGCAACCTGCACGAAGGCCAGAAGCTTAGCTTCGAGCTGGAACGCGGTAATCAGGGCAAGACCTCCGCGGTCAATCTGCGGCAAGTCTAGCCGCCGGCGAGGAGGAGCCCCCGATCCGCCGGCTCCTCTCCTCCCGCGGGCGTGAAGGCGGAACACAAGCCATTGGAGAGGCGTCCCGGTCATGCTGGTCTTCGTGCGCGACAACGACATCAATGGCGCCCTGCGGGTGCTCAAGAAAAAAATGCAGCGCGAGGGCACCTTCCGCGACATGAAGCGGCGCAGGGCCTACGAAAAGCCATCGGAACGCCGGGTCCGCGAGAAGGCCGAAGCGATCCGGCGCCACCGCAAGATGCTCCGCAAGCGGCTCGAGCGGGAAGGCTATTGATCGGTCCCGGCAGCTGCAGCAATGGACTACCCGTATATCACACCGCCGCTCCCGTCCGAATACTACCGCCGCCACGCGGCGCGGGTCCGGCAACTGGCCGGCGAAGCCACGACAGCTGCGGTCAAGCAGCATTTACGGGAGGTCGCGCTCGAATACGAACGGCTGGCCGAACGCGCCGATAACGGCACGGCGCCGAGTCGTCCCTGACCGCCGCGGCGATGGCGGCAAGCATCGGGCGCCCATGCTGTGCGGCGCTCGGGAGAGCTGAACATGGCACCACATAAGTTTGCGATTGGACAGACCGTCCGCTTCTCACCCGATCGGAACCAAGAGACTACGGTCCGGGGGAGTTTCAAGATCGTTCGCTTGCTGCCCGAAGCGGCCAGCATTCTCCAATACCGCGTGAAGAGCCAGCTGGATGGCCACGAGCGCGTCGTGCGCGAAGACCAGCTCGCGCGATCATGAGGAGCAAAGCTCGATGCCGACCATGTCGCTGAAGGTCACGCGTCTGCCGTCGAGCGCCGCTGATCACCGCCCTCCCGAGCTTGTCCAACCGCTGTTCCGGGGTACCGGCGACTCGGATTACCTGTGTGGTAATTGCGGTTCGGTCATGGCAGCGAGCCTGGGACCGACCCAGCGCGTCATCGTCGACAAGGCAATTTGCTCCGCCTGCGGGGCAGAAAACGAGTTCCCGGTTCACCTGCGGGCATGATCCTCGACCTGTTGATCATCGAGCGGCATCGGAATGCCGAAAATACACCCCCACGCCGAGGCGAGCTATCGCGTAATCCCGCTTGACAACGGGTCATTCGGCGTCGAGGTCAGCATCCCTGACAGCAATCCGACAACGGTCAGCATGTTCAAGACCGAAGCGGATGCCGAGGCCTGGATCGCCGAGCATCGGCGCCAGGTGCAGTCCCAAACGGGGTCCGGCGGCTGGTTTCGCCGGCCGAGCGGCCGCGGCCGCTAGCGTCGGCAGGATCGCTTAGATTTAGCATCTGGCCGACGGATGCGGCGTTCCGAGATCGTGCGCCGCGGATCGAGCGGATCGACGGCGCCGACCAGATCGTGGTCGAGGCGGAGGCGGATCAGATCCTCTCCGGGATCGGCCTGATCTCGAACGCCGGCGCGCGGGTTCGAGGTCCCCGAGACCATCTCCGCTGAGGGGCGCTTCGAAGACGTGCTCCACGGCGGGTACGACCCCGAGCAGCACCTCGAGGACATAGAACTCGATGGGGTGGCCGGTGAAGTCCTCTATCCCTCGCAAGGGCTCTTTTACTTCAAGGTGGCGGCCCCGCTGCTGATGTCCGCCATCTTTCGCGCCTACAACGACTGGCTCGCCGAGTTCTGCCGCACGGATCCCGCCCGCCTCAAGGGCATCGCAATGATCAACCTGGACGACGTCCAGGACCGGATCAAGGAGCTGGAGCGCCGCCCGGCTGGGCCTAAATCCGCATGGCCGGTGCGGCAAACGTGGCGGGGGAGGGGCCAAGCGGTGTCGCCGATCATGGTCTTCTATCTTCCGATATCATGGTGGGGCGGCGCTGGCCCGCGGCCAGGAAACAGCGCTGACGATCATGATAGGCTCTCCGGCGACACCGCCCCGCGTCCACTAAAGTTTCGGATTCAGGAGCTATTGGCCGAGCCAGGCATCCTCGAAGCGCCAGCCATTGAACAGGCTGTTGACCATGATTGTGATCCCGTGCACCGCCGGCGATCGGCAGGTCCCCAGACGGTAGTTGAAGATCATCGGCCGCGCCGCGTCCTCCGTCAGCCGGCGGTCGATCTCCCAGACCAGCTGCTTGCGTTTTGTCTGGTCGGTCTCGATCGACTGCTGCACGTACATCTTCTCGAGCTCCGGGTTGCAATAGTTCGTGTAATTGCGCTCCGAGCCGCAGGCGTAGTGCTCGAAGAAATAGGCGTCGGGATCGTCGACTCCGCTGCCTGACAGGTTGGCGCCGACCATGTAGTCCTTGCGGGCGATCTTCGGGAACCAGTTCGCCGTCTCGACGGCATCGAGCTCGCCGTCAATGTAGATCTCCTTCATCTGGTCGATCAGAATAATCGCCGGGTCGCGGTATTGCGCGATGTTGCGCGTCGCGACCTTGACGGCGAGGCGGTGGTCAGGGCCATAGCCATGCTTCTCCATGAGCTTGCGCGCCTGGGCACGATTGGCCGTGACATCGGGCCCATAGCCCGGCAGTGTCACGAGAATTTCGGGCGGCAATCCCCACAGGCCGGCGGGCGGTGACTGCATCGCGCCGTTTATGTCGCCCTGCCCCTCGGCGATGATGTCGAGAAAGCTCTTGCGGTCGATCGTCAACTGCATCGCCCGTCGGATGTCGGGTTCGTCGAACGGCGCTGCATCCCGGTTAACGAGCAGGTTCATCGCCACCGGTGTCGGCGTCATCTCGCAGATCGCATTCGGCGCCTGGCTCTGGATGTCGCGCATCGACTGCAAGGTGACCTCGTAGGGAAAACTCATGTCGAATTTGCCGGCGATAAACGCGAGCGTCTGGGTGGACCGGTTCGGGATGATCGTCCAGTCGACGCCATCGAGGTACGGCCGACCCGGCTTCCAGTAGTCCGGGTTCTTGACCACCCGGATGTACTCGTTGGGCTTGAATTCGGCGAATTTGAAAGGCCCCGTGCCGATTGGATGGCTGCGCATGTCGTGTGGGTTGACATGGCACGGATAGACCGGCGAATCACCTGAGGCCAGCAACGCGAGAAATGCCGGCTGCGGCCGCTTCAACACAAACGTTGCAGAATAATCGCCGCCGGGGACGATTTCGTCGAGGTTGCGGTACCAGGCTTTGCGCGGGTTGAGCCGCAGCTTGTCCTGCGATTTGCCGAGCAGCATGTCCCAAGTGCACTTGACGTCCGCGGCGGTGAACGGCTTGCCGTCGTGCCATTTGACGCCCTGCCGCAGGTTGAAGGTGAGCCTGGTGTGGTCCTCGTCCCACGACCAGCTTTCGGCCAGTTCCGGCTGGATAAATTCCGGCCGATTCTGCTTCTCGTCCTGTTTGAACAACACCAGGTTGTTGAAGACGCCCATCATCGGCGCCACGGTCGAGATCGTCGCTTCCTCGTGGATCGACATGCTCGCGGGGCTGTCACGATGAAAGAATTTCAGGATCCCGCCGGTTTGCTGGGCAGCGGCGGGCCCCAAGGGCAACCCAAGGGTGGCGCAAATCATCA
>DATEQL010000784.1:0-4866 GCA_035272665.1 Allostellaceae bacterium | reverse complement strand
AGGAGCCCTTGCCGGTGCGCGAGGAGCGCGTCGTGCAAGGGCTCGTCCGCGACCTTTGGATAGTAGACCTCGTCCCGGCCGCGCGCCGCCCGGCGCAGCAGTGAAATCACCACGTTCGCCGGCTGATAAGTCGTGCGCAGCGCCTTCACGAAGCGCTTCAGCGTGTATCGCGGCTCGGCAAAGATCGCGTCGACGAACGCCGCGTCCGGCGCATCGCCGATATTGTTTATTTCGATGTAAAGACGGCGGGGAATTTGGCCGCTTCGGGCGATGATCTCGAGCCCAACGAGCGGGCTCTCGCCCGCCAGCCCCAGATTGGCGACACCCGCCCCGAGCGCGCTCCTCGGGATGCGCGCAGCTTGCGACGAGCCGACGATCGCCGCGTAAGGAACGGGCCCGTCATAGAGAAAGCGTTCGACGGCTATGGCCACGTCGCTCTCCTGATCCTGCCCGGAGCGGATATCCGGTGACCAGAGCGCGATCAGCGTCGCATAAAATCCGAGCGCGACAATCGCGGCCGTCGCGATATTGCGGAGCACGCCGGGCTCGCCTAAGGCAGCCCTAGAACTGGAAATAAATGAAGGCATGTATCGGACCGGCATTGAGCAGGATCGTGCTCGCCAGCGCGCCGTAAATGACCGGCTCCAGCCGCCGCTCGGCCGACCATGTCGCCCCGCCGGCCCGGCGCCGCAGATACCAGCCGTGATAGGCGATCACCGGCGCCGCGTAGAGCGCGATGACCATTGCCGACCCGGGTACAAACGGCAGATGCCAATTCTCGCCGAGTGCCTCGAAGAACGCGGTCGCCTCGCCGATCCGCGGCAGCCGGAAAAATACCCAGACCAGCGTGACAAAGCCGAAGACCAGGCTCGCACGCGCGAGCCGCGCGGCCACATTCCGCGACGCGTAGAACCGCGAGCCGTGCACCAGCCGCTCGGCAATCAGCGCCAGACCATGGCAGCCGCCCCACAGAGCATAGCTCCACCCGGCGCCGTGCCACAGCCCGCCGAGGCACATGACCACCATCAGATTGATATAGGTGCGGCCCGCACCGCGGCGATTGCCACCCAGCGGATAATAGAGATACTCGCGCAGCCACGCCGAGAGCGACATGTGCCAGCGCGTCCAGAATTCGGAAAAACTTTCTGAGATGTAGGGAAAGTTAAAATTCTGCGGCAGTTCATAGCCGAGTAGCTTCGCCAGTCCGATCGCAATCAGCGAGTACCCGGCGAAATCGGCGAAGATTTGCGCTGAGTAGCCTAAATCGAAAATAAGCAGGTTGAGACTCGACTGCGTGAGCAATGCCGGGTAACTCAACAAATAGGTCGTATTGTGCAAATTGTCGGCGACCACCCTTTTGAGGAAGTAGCCGACGATCAGCGCCTTCACCGCGCCCGTCCAGTCGACGGCGGCAAACCGTTTCGGCGCGATCTGCGGGTAGAAATTATGTGCCTTGATAATGGGCCCGGCGACGAGTTGCGGGAAGAACGTCAAGTAGAGCAGCGTGTGCCTGAGATGCTCGCGCGCAGTGGGATGCGGGGCCTCCGGCGTCGCCACGGCGTCGCGATTGCGCGACACGTCGACGATCAGGCTGATGCCGTGAAACGTATAGAACGAGATGCCGATCGGCAGCGGTAGCGACAGCAGCGCGCCGAGTGTGCCGTCATCGGGCCCGAGACTGGCCGAAAAGCTGCGCTCGATCAGCCCGCCATATTTGAAGAAGCCAAGGATGGCGATGTTGAGCCCGACGCCGGCGACGGTCCACGCAAGCTTCCGCTCGCGCCGTTCGCCGACCATGACCGCGTAGCTCGTCGCCGCCGAGACCGTCGCTGAGATCACCAGCAGCAGCAATAGATAAGGCTGGCTGTAGGCATAAAAGAAGAAGCTCGCGACCAGGAGCAACGGCAGCTGGTGGCGGCGCATCGCCGGCAGGTAATAGAGGCAGAAGACGAGGACAAAAAAGCCGAAGAACAACGGCTCGGTGAACAGCATCAGTGGCTCTCCGCCGGCCGAACTTTGCGTGTCAGCGGGTTAGCCATGGTTTCCTGTGATCCGGACCAAGCGGGCGTCGTCGTCCGCATGATATGCGCCGCGGCGCCAACGTCTTGGGTCGCGGATCGCCTCGATCAGCGACGGCACAGCCACAAAGGACGTGCCGAACGCGGCGCATTCGTTGACCTTGGCGTCCGATTCGATGGGCCAGAGACCACCGTGACACTCAGGCCTGACGTGAGCTACCCCGGCTCTCCATGCCCATGAGAGGCAATAACGGCGAGCATAGGCCAGAGATGCTCCCTCGGGGCATTCAGACAGAGCTCTGGCAGAGCAACACTATCCCCAGGTGGCTTGACCGCCGACAAGTGTAATCGTGATATGCCCCATCGTCGTATCGGCCTTGGCGCCATGCCAATGCCGTTCACCGGCCTTGATTTGCACGACATCACCGACGTTGATCTCGCGCAGTTCATGCTCCGTTGCCACCATGCCGGAGCCCGAGGTCACGATCAACAGCTGGTCGCAGCTGTGCGTATGCCATCCGGTGGTGCAACCTTGGCTGAAGTTCACCACGCTGCAGTTATAGTTCGCGGACTCCCCAGGCTGAATGATGGTCTGACGTGACCGGGAAACAGGCCCGGTCCACCCTTCGATCGGCTCAGCCGCGCCTTCCACTGGCAGATTCGGTATGTCTTTAAGCGTGACCACCTTCATGATGACTTTCCTCCTCGGGTTGACGGGTGTGCAAGATATCCGAAATGCGCGATATGTCCCCAGCATATTACAGCTGAATGTGTAGGTGGATCCGACGGCAAAGCGGACCGGGCGCTCGCCACGTCAGCGGAACCTGACAGCGTGGCCCAACCGCGTTTTGAGCGATAATCTCGGGGTGCTCGTGCCAAAAGGGCGGCCTCGGCGCTGGTAAACGCCTTCGACGGCGGCAGCCCTGGGTTTGCTAATGCGCGCGGTCGACAATGGCCACCCTCGCCCTGACTGCCGCGCGCGGTCCGGGCGCTATATTCCGACTACTACGGCCGGCTCGCCGAGCGACAGCATCAGCCGGTTGGCCCAGTTGAAGAAAGCCGCGGCATGGATCACGTCGGCGATCGCCAGGTCGTCCAACCCGGCGCGACGCAGACGCTCCACGTGCTGCGATCCGAAGGTGATCGGCGTCGCGCTCAGCGCCACCGAGGCAGCGACGATGGCGTTCCAGCGCTCCCCGAGATCGGCGTTCACGCCGTCGTCCAACAGCCGCTGCACGTCGGCCTCGCGCTTCGAATAGGTCGCCGAGAATCGCGCATGCACCGAGGCGCAGTAGATGCAGCCGTTGAAACGCGACGTCGCGGCGGCGGCCAACTCGCGCTCCGCCCGTGGCAGGCCGGCATCGGGGTTGTAAAAGATGTCCTTGTCGGTCAGCGTGCGGGCCCGGAGCGCGTCGGGGTCCCGCGCCAGCAGGCGAAAGTACGGCGATTTGACCCGTGCGGCATCCACCAGGCTAGCCATGTGCCGTTCGGTCAGGGCCTCGACCGCCAGCGGCTCGAGCCACGGCAGCCAATCGAGCAGCGCCCGGGTGAAGACGGCGGGAACCGTGTGGGGCGGCGGTTCCAGGATCGTATCAAGCATGGTGGAACCTCGTGTGTCAGGCGGCGCCGGCCAGGGCGCGCAATCCGGCGACCACCCGGATCTGGAACGACAGGAAGCCGGCGATCTGCGACAGCGTCACCATGTCGGTGGTCGACCAGCCGGCATCCAGCAAGGCCTGCAGCGCCGAGGCCGCGGCGTCACGCGGGTGGAACACCAGCAGGTGCATGTGATCGAACGCCGCGGCCAGGCGCGACCCTAGCGCGCGGCGGGTTTCCGCCCCAACACGATGGATCGGTCCCCTGCTGTCCTCGCGGCTCAGCGGGCCAGGGGGATAGGCGCCATAAGGGCCTTGCCCTTTGGCCGCCGCGATCGCCGCGTCGATCGCACGGCGCAATTCCGCCGATGCCCCGCTGGCGGCCAGGCCGGCGGCGTAGAACGCCGCGGTCTCCGCCTCACCGTGCAGGCCGCTGACGAAGGCGGCCACCGCGAAACGCTCTGTTGCTGTGACCTCGCCAGCAATTTCCGGCGCGAACAACGCGCGATAGCTGGCCTGCGCCTGCTTGCGTGCATCCGGTCGTCGGTTGCGGATCGCGTCCAGCGCGGAGCCAGGGTTAATCCCGACCAGCGTGTCGATTACGTCCATGTCCATCCTGGTATTGCCATCCTCCCCTTGCCCGCCGTCACGCGACGTACCGCGCGGCCTCCCTGCCGTTCCGCACCCAGCCCAGCGCCGGCGCCACCGCGTCGGCGACCAGTTCGATCGACCGCAGAATCAATGGATGCGGTGGATCGATCGAATGCGACTGAACGGTCAGGTCGGTGGCGCGGGCGAGCGTGCTGTCGGCTCGCAACGAGGTAATCACGTCGTCCGGGTTGCCGATATGGATATCCATGGCGGCGATCTGGTCGTGCACTGACATGCCCTCGACAAATACCGTACGACCGATCGTGGCGTACCGTACCCGCTGCCGCGCCAAGCCGATCTCAGCCAGCCGCAGCGCTTCCTTACGGTCATCGGCGACGAAGACCGTGCGCGAGGCCAAGATGCGTGGCGCGCGGCCCTGCGGCAGGGCCTCCAGATAGGCGTCGATCATCGGATGCTGGATGTCGGGCAGCGACAGGTGGGACGCTCCCGGCGGTCTGGGTTGCGTGCGTGACAGCATCAGCCCGTCGCCCGCCGCACCGGCCCGCCGGGCGCCTTCCACATTGAAGGTTGCCTGCCAGACGCGATCCACCAGGCTGGGATTGGGCGGATACAGTCGGTCACCACCGAGTAGCGGCCGCCCC